>CAZDJH010000035.1:0-16090 GCA_964505645.1 uncultured archaeon
AGATACGGGATAAAAGAATAAAGATTATCTAAATATTGATTATAGAATCATTTGAGAAAACGATATCAACGATTTCCCCATAATCCCTGAGTTCTACGTTATCGTAAATATATTGCTTTAATCCACGAATATTGATATCTTCTTCACATGCAATAACTTTTAGTCCCTGGTTAAGTGCGTCCCCTGTTTCTTTTATGTTTTTATTAGCAAAATATACAGCATTTTGCAATAAACATATAGTTTTTTCATCGGTTTTATTCTCTAAAGCAAGTTTCAATCCTGTTTTATCTTGGCTTGATATAAAATATACAACTTTTTTAGACATTTTTTTCCCTCCTAAAAAGAAACTGTTAAATCGCAATCTCCGAGAATTTGTAGTATTTCATCGTGTTCTTTTATAGTTATCCCTTCCATTAAATCGTTTTCAGAGAGATCTCTCTCATCAAGAGATTCCTTATCGATAATGATTTCCAAATCGATATCCATCAAGAAATCCATGTGAGGTTGGTACATTGTTTTATCAACTTCTTTTATAAAAGCAAACACAGCATCGTTAATTACCACAGTTTTCGGTTCAAAATCACCGCTAACCGCCACAGCCATTCTTAATCCTTCAACAGGATATAAGGTGCCATGAGGGGGTTGCTTTAAAATGATTACCAAATTTTTTTCTTCTGACATTTGTTTTTCACCTTTTAAGAAATAACTATTAATTTATCTGTAAGATCAACTATTTTAGCTAAATCAGGAGTTCCTGCTCTTTTTATATCACCGCAATCCCTACTAATGCAGTTCTTTACGGTACCTCTGACTAACAGACAGAGATTACACAATCTTACTGTAGCTCCTTTTTCTACTATTTCTCTAAAACCTTCCTCGATATTATATATCCCTTCTATTTCTTTCTGATTCTCTAATACGGCATTCACCGCATCCATGTAACAAAAGATTCGGACGTTATGACCTTTATCTATAGCAGCGGTAGCTATTTTGCATACTGTTTCAGCTGATTGGGATTGGTAAGGACCATTAAAAAATAAAATTCCTAAATTTGACATTTTTAATCCCTCATGAACATAAAATATACCAAGATCCAACATCCAGCAATGATGGAAACCGTTGCCAAAATGCTGCCCAATGAAAGCATTGGTACTCCGCTTAAGGCATGACCTATATTACATCCCATCGCTATGACTGCTCCAGCCCCCATCATAAATCCACCTAATAATTGGATTAATAGCGTTTTAGGTGCGGGTGCCCGTAATTTGAATTCTCCTGCAATTTTCGAAAATATCAATGCTCCAAGAACGATTCCAAGTACCAAAAAGACCTCCCAGTTTAACTTTGCAATATTATTAGTACTCAAATATTGAGAAAAACCACTCCATCCACCTGTAATTCCAAGAGGATACATTCTTTCCGTTGCTGCTGAAGAAATGAATGCTATGCAAGCTAAAATTCCGATTGCTATTCCTGTAGGCGCCCATTTCCAGCCCTTTTTTAATATCTTTTCACTCATATTTGAGAAATCAAGCATTGGTTGTCCTGCTTCTTTTTTAGGTTTTAAATTAGGAAGGACCCAAAAGTATATTACGGCAATAAAACCACCAATTCCGATGATCAACATGAAAATCGTTGTTATAGTTTCATTCAAAAAAAGCGTTATCGTTCCGAGATTTATTGTTTGCAAGGTTGCGGTGACTTCTTTTAGGAATCCTACTTTTGCTCCTACTGCACCAACCGAAAATCCTATTAAAGCGAAGATTGAGCCTACCATTCCTTCACCTACTCTATAAGTCGTTCCACTAGCACATCCTGCTCCTAAAACCATCCCCATACCAAAAATGATCCCGCCTACTATATTAGCTACTGGGACAAGAGGTTTGGGACTTAAAGAGACAATTCCCACGAATATCATGATCGAAAACCCGATCATTGATACAAACCAAGCGATTATAACTGCTTTAATCAAGTTATATTCTTTCAACAAGAGGATATCTCTAAATGCAGAATTCATGCAGAATCGTCCGCGTTGTAGGATCATACCAAAAATAACTCCAAGAACCAAACCAGGGATAATAATCAACAAGAACCCTTCCAGTGATAACAATTCAAGACTCATTTTTTTTTACCTCTCTCCTTAATATTATTTTTTTCTGACTAATATCTTCCATTCGGAATCACCGAGTTTTTCAACTGAAATTACTTCGCTTCCCATACCTTTAACTGTTTCTGGGATTCTCTCCGCTGAAAGAGGATAATCAATTAAGATTTCAAGAACCTCTCCTTCTTTCAACTTCTTAACTTTCCTCTTACTTTTTACATCCGGATATGGGCAAACTTCGCCCCTACAATCTAACGTTTCGTTAACATCAACCATTTTTTTTCAACTTTTTTTATATTATTTTATATAATTTTTTTATAAGTTCTTCTTTGTTGTCTCATTACAATTTGTAATGATTTAAAAATATAAATATTAAGAATTATTAAAAGATTATGTTTTAACAATCACTACTTAACTTAACTAAATAAAAATACACCCCTCTCCTATTAAATCTTTTGCCGAAAACATAAGGATTATCCTTCTTAACCGTAGTTTAATTCTTTATGAAATAATTTCGGGTTTGTATAAGATTTCGTTGTATTTAGACACCTTTCTCTCGGATGTTTGATGCAAACACCTTTCCCAATTAATTGAACTTTTTAACGACCTATAAATTCTTTCCTTGTTATTGGAAATAAACTTTCGCATCGGGGATATTGCCTTGAGCGCGCGGTGTTTGTTCTCGGAATTGTACCATCTTACCGATTTCTGAAGCATTTGGTAAAGAATTCAGGATATTTTTGGGAAGTAGTTGCAACTGTGGTAATTATATTACTGAAAAAGTTATCATAATAATTTTCAAGAGGTGATTTACTAGAGGAGTAATGCTAGAGGAATAATACTAAAGAAAAAAAATAGATGGAATTAGAAGTTTGTTTTCGGGATTGATTTTATCAAGCGATTTTTAGGATTTTAATTTCTTGAGGGCGAAGGCGATATTTTTTCCAAGGGTCGTAAAGGTTTGAATTCCCTCTTCATCATCTAGAACTTCACCTGGCTTTTGACCGTAGCCCAAATTCCAATAGCTGGAGCCTACAACGATCATTTGGGCGATCAAGAAAAAGTAATTAAGGGAAGAGAACACATGCGCACCACCACCCCGTCTCACTGCGACAACCGCAGCCCCAATCTTTCTCTGTAATAGATCTCCATTTGCTCTACATACATATCCGGCCCGTTCTATCAAGGCTTTCATATTAGCAGAAGTATCCGCAAAATAAGTAGGCGACCCCAAGATTATCCCATCTGCTTGCACCATTTTTTCGATATAATCGTTCATTTTGTCCCCGATTAACACACACTTGCCGTCTTTATTATCTCCACAAGCCCCGCACGCGGTACATCCTTGTAGATTCTCCCCTCCGAGCCAGATATATTCGCATTCAATTCCTTCCTTTTCCAAAACCTCCATTATAATATTGATACTATGGTAGGTGTTTCCTTTCTTTCTAGCCGAACCATTAAATAATACAACTTTCATTATACTCAACCTGTCAGTTATTATATTTGTTTAATTTGCTTTTGAAAATGAAAAATAATTTAAAACCGTTAATTATACAAATTAATAGATATCTTCTAAAATTTATGAATAAAAATACTCCTAAACCAGAACTTTTGGTGCCCGTACAAGATTGGAAAACATTAAAATTTATTAAAGGCATTCCGGACGCAATATATTTCGGAATTAATGGCTATAACATGAGAATGAATGCCCAAAATTTTTCACGAGGGGATTTACCAGACATAGTTGAGTTCTGTCATTCTCAGGAACCGCCATTGAGATGCTATTTGTGTACAAATATTCTAATTTATAATTCGGAATTGAATGATTTGGAAACCATCATCAATAAAGCAAAAGAAGCACAAGTTGATGCGATTATCGCCCATGATTTGGCGGCAATACAGTTAGCAAAAGCCTATGATCTGAGTTTTCATATCTCCACCCAAGCGAATGTTTCTAACTTGATTTCTGCCCAATTTTTTGAGAAATTGGGAGCAGAGCGGATCATATTGGCACGGGAATTATCTCTTGAACAAATTAAGGAAATCAAAAGTAGATTGAACCATGCTGAGATCGAATGTTTTGTCCATGGCTCGATGTGCACATCAATCAGCGGAAGATGCTACTTTTCTGCCACCCTTGAGCGCTCGGAAAGACTTTCCGCTAACCGAGGTAATTGCACGCAACCGTGCCGTAGGAAATGGAGAGTTATTGATGATCAAAAGAACGAGTTAATCTACGACGGAGAGATGTTTCTTAACTCCAAGGATTTATGTATGATTCAATATATCCCAGATTTAATTGCAGCAAATATCGATGCATTTAAGATTGAGGGAAGGATGAAAGGTCCTTTATATGTGAAAACCGTCGCAAATTGTTATAAGGAAGCAATAGAAAGCTATTATGAGGGAAACTTTACCGAAGAGAAAGTGAAAGCGTGGAAGGAGCGTCTTTCCAATGTGTTTAACAGGGGCTTCCATACAGGATTCTTCTTCAGAAAACCTACCGCAGAAGATATTCAATTACATAAGAGAGGAAACGTTTCCGGTCATAAAAAGGTGTATATCGGAAGGGTTCTTTCCTATAATGAGAAAGTTAAAACCGCAAACGTACAGCTCGAAAGAAAAAATTATCGTTTACAAGAGGGGGATGAAATACTTATTGAGGGTAAAGACGATACCTATGTGCTCCAAAATGTAAATAACATACTTTTGGGGGGAAAAATAGTCACATCCGCCGAAAGAAATCAAAATGAAGCCCCACTACGACTTAATATTTCTATCCAAGAGAGGGTCTCTCCCGATTATAAGATTTTTAAATTTGATAAATATACTTAATACGTCAAATTTTTTTAAATTAGAACTAATCAACGTTTATATTTTATTCGATGAAGATTCAAAGTTAGAGCATAGAATCCCGAGGTTTTTAAGAGGATTAAAAATTTAATGCAGTATATTTTTATTAGAAAATAAACTAAAACAAATGAATATTGATGAGTTTTGAAAAAAAACGCGAAAAACTAATTGACAACCTGAAACGGCGTGGTATTTTAACGCAAAAGGAAGTTATTGAGGCTATGTCATCGGTCCCTCGAGAGAAATTCATCCCCGAGAACGTTAAATCTCAAGCGTATATAGATAGTCCCCTCGCAATTGGGTCCGAGCAAACCATTTCCGCACCTCACATGAACGCGATGATGTGCGAAATTCTTAATTTAGAAGCGGGCGATAAAGTCTTAGAGGTGGGCACTGGGTCGGGGTATCATGCAGCTTTATGTGCGGAAATCGTAGCGCCGGATGGGTCTGATAACCCGGGACATGTATACACCATTGAGAGACATGAAGATTTGGCCGAAAAAGCCCGAAAAAACCTCGAAGAAGCGGGCTATGCTGACAAAATTACGGTAGTTGTGGGTGATGGCACGTTGGGGTATGAGGAAAATGCCCCCTATGATAAGGTCTTAGTTACTGCGGCATCTCCCGATAAGATTCCGTCTCCATTAACTGAGCAACTAAAAGAGGGAGGTATATTATGTATTCCTGCAGGTTCCAGAAAGTTTGCACAGAGCCTCTATAAAATAGTAAAGCAAGAAGGGGAACTCAAGAAGAAACGCATTACTGGGGTACGTTTCGTGCCTTTGATAGGTCGATATGGCTATAAGATTTAAAAAAAATATCTTATACATGAAATTAAATGCTTTACATATCTTAAACTTCTGTTCAGAGCTCCCGTTTTATCGATATAAAAACTTAATACCGACTCTTTTTTCCTTGAATTTTATCTTTGTGTTTTTGGAGTCGTTTTTTCATCAAATCTCGCCGAATTTTTTTTATCGTCTTATTCTTTTTAATACATTCTTTTAAGGTTTCATCAGGCTCGTACCACGAATAATGTTTATAATCGCAAGTATGATAACTTTTCATAATCTTTAATACCTCATTCCATTTATGATATGAAATAAATACCTATAATACCTCTTTCATGTATTATATCAAAAATAATCTATAAAAACTTCTTGATTATGTAATAGAAGGATTTCCTTTATATGAATTAGGATTCATAACATTTAGATAACTTATCTTTTTATTTTATAATTACTAAGTATAAGAAGTATAATAGGAAAAGGAAAAAAAGAGAAAACCTAATGTTTGCCGTTCCGTTTTTCAATCAGCTTGTTCCTTACTTCTTTGAGGTATTTGTTTTTTTCTAATAGTTCATGCACAGATTTGGATGAATAAGTATCCATCCAAGACGAATAATAAAAGTTATTATGATATTTTTTCATATAAAATCTCATAAAGTGTGTTATAAAAATAGTATAAACAACACTATTTAAAAACCTTAGGATTTTCGGGTTGTTCGTGATATGTAATGTAAAAGATTACTTGATTTGTATTTTTAAATGAATGGCAAATTTTCGACTATTTAGGGTAAAAATCGGGATTAGATTGACTCCTTGGAAGATATGCTTATAGCCCTCATCGGTGTACGTATAGGAAATGATCGGAAACTTTCCTATTTTATGCTGAAGATCGGATTGAATCTCAAGATCGAGATTAAGGTCGTAAGTAGTATCGTATGCGTAGAAATGAGAGCCTTCATACTCAGATAACTCTTGCAAATCGCGTCCCTCGCCTAAATCCACATTTTGCTTTCCGTTATTCCATTGAAATTCTTTCGGATCTCCATTAAAATAGAACGGAAGGTCAATTCCGATACAAATACCATTAAAAACATCTGAAAAATTGTCTCCATTATTGGACCCAGGCAATAGGTCCCCCTCCAAGGTGAGTGAAAGTATGTTTTTTTTTACCTCGATTTTTTTATTTACCCGGCAATAAAGAAATTCCTCAGACGTCCCTTTTTTTATGTGCCCCTTTGCTTTTAACTCTAAAAACGCCTTTTGACCCTCTTTTTCGTTTCTTATCACTTCATAGTTCGCGTTGATTAGGTTCGAGAGTTCTTTATAGCTATTATTCCTTAGATCTTTAATATCCGCGGTCTCGAGAAAAAAGCGCGTTCTAAACATGCTTCTCCTATGAGTATCCACAAAAAGTTCTTTTTGTTCGATCTTCTCCTTCTCATGATAAGCCTCCTCCCATCTGGTGAGCACATTTGTGACATTATAAGATTTAGGCTTATAATCGAGCTCGAAGATGGTGCCCCCATCAGAGGGGTTGATGTAGAGGTTTAATGTATCGGACTCGATGATTAAATCCATTTTCGAATCTTTATTGAAATCAACTGGCAAGATATTAATATAAGAATCTATCATTGGGTAAATGATTTTGTTGATTTCATCGATAATCTTTTCCGCATTAAGCAGATGCTCATAGATCGCAAAGCGTAGGAATTGGAGGTACACACCACCAAATAGACCGTGCCAATAAGGATCATTGCATTGGGCTTGATAAATCTCATCCCATGCCGATTCGATTAACTCAGTAATCTCGGGTTCGATTCCATCTTTACCCTTTTTACGCGCCGTATTCTCGATATTTATCAACTTTTCACGCACATAGAGCATTTTTTTATGCATGTTATTCGATTCAGGGTATTTCACCAGGAAATATCGCCAAAAACCTCCCTTTAAGAACATATAAAGGTCTTGTTTCTCCTTGTCTTCCCTTAGATCCCCCTTATATCGTTCAAAGGACCTTCTGATTCCCGATGGAAGCACCCATTCTTCCATCTTATCGTAACTCGCGGTAGGAAGGTACACCAAGTCCCTTGCAGGAAACTTTTCCATATACTCTGAAAGTGTAATGGGTTTAATCCAGGAAAGATCCCGTACCTTCTTAAAAAGTGTCGGGATAAACGGTTTCCTTTCGTCGCATTCCATATGCCCCATCTCATCTACATAGCAGATTTGATGTGTCGAGCCCCATACTCCCATCTTCTCCGCGTCTGAAAGCAGAACCGCGACTCTATCTCCTTTTTCCGTGGCTTTTTCTTCCAAATATTCAATCGTCTTATTAGTTGGCTTCCAAGGAATAAAATAACGTATAGGTTCGTTAATTGGGAAAACCCTTATGGTCTTCCCGTTGTTTTCAGTATTATAGGAATGGAGCGTCTGGTCTTCGGTGATCCCAGTCGCCCTGAAGTGGTTATCGTCCACGATTACATACTTAAGCCCCGCTTTATTTAGAAAGGACGGATAATCTGGCTCCCAAACACGTTCCGAAAGCCATGCCCCCTTTACTTGGACCCCGAATTCGTCAATTATAAGGTCGGAAAGCTTCTTCATTTGCGCCAATTTATCCCTATCGGGAATGATCGCATAAATCGGCTCGTAATATCCGCCCCCGATTAATTCTACTTGCTCTCGATTAATCATTTCCTTGAGCATAGTGATAAATTCGGCTTTATTGTCGATGAACCATTCTAATAAATTCCCCGAAAAATGGAGCGTTGCCTTGACCTCTGGGAATTCGTAGAGATGTTCTAATAAGGGTTTATAGCCCTTTTTGTAGCAATCTTCAAATACATGCTCAAAATTGCCCACTGGCTGGTGGAAGTGGAACACTATCGGAAAAAAAATTGATTTTTTACTCATCACTAAACAAAATATTGAAAAAAATAAAATTCTTGGTAGATAATTAAAAAAATTAATATTGATTAATTACGTTCAATAGATTAGAATTATTAGCAATTATTATATGTGATATTTTATGTCTTTCTTAAACCATATAGATGAGAACTTGCTTGAAATCCTTATGAACTCCATGGAGTTTAAGGCATATTTAATGTCCCGGAGATGGTTTGGCGACAGATTTCTCTTATTTATTATAGAAGAAACTTTGAAGGTGATCCCGAATTACCCTTGGAGGAACGCAAGCAAGGGTTCCCCACTGATAAGGACCTTGCCTCGTTTTTACGTCCCTTAAGCTATATTAACTTTAACACGATGCTGAAGTACATCGAGGAGCACCTCATCGACAAGGAGGAGTACATTGTCCCCGAGGAAATCCTTTTTAGCCTCTTTTTCCGTAAAAGCGTCAAGGAAAAGCAAAAGTTGCTTGAAAGCCTCTTGCACTTTTTAAATGTGTGGGAAATGAAGCAGATGGGGAAGATCTTAAAGAACTGCGCCAAGTGCATAACGTTGATCAATATTTTCACGATCGAGCGGATCTTGCATGAGGTTCACTACGAAATGCTCTTTCGGCCCAAGATGGTGCTCGTTCCCTTTCTGGGGCTGAAGGAAGTCATTGACAACAACTAATTTTTCTTTTCTCTTTTTTACGCTATAAGGATTATTTTTTTAAATGGAAGAGGATTCCTAACTCGCCTAAAGGCTACACCATTGCGGCTCCTCAATTTGGCTTTTTTTGCTTTAGAATTAAGATCTTGGAAAGATAACGGATGGAATAAGGAAAAAGAAAAAAAAGAACTATGGGTAGCCCTAGCTATTACCGATTAAGCGGTTTAGGGCTGATAGGTGTAGGGGTTTCCTCCCGCACTACGCTTTTTAAAGTAAAACAGGATGCCGATAACCGCCGCCGCGCCGATCCCTATACCCACTCCGATGCCGATGAAGAGCCCCCCTTGCCCTCCCGGTTGTAGCCATATTGGGTCTGAAGTGTCTACTACGGTGATGGTAATGGTTTTAAGGTTGTCATAGAACCCGTCTGAGGCGTTTAACTGAAGTAAATAGGTTCCCACATCTAAAACGGTGTTGTTCTGTACCATTCCCTCTTGGTCAATGGTAAAGTTTTCCCAGTCATCGATGCCATAGAGTATTTCTTGGAGGTCGCTGGCATTCACATCGTAGTATAATGAATCGCCCAACTCAACTTCTCGGTCCTGAGGTTCTTCATCCCACCCCGGTGGCTCCAAATTAACTATAAAATATACAAGTGCAGAGCTATTGAGGTTTCCGTGCGTATCATTGGCAAATACCCTAAGTGAATGACTGCCGTCGGAAAGGGATATGGTATCGTTGTAGTAAATATCTTCACCCGCGCCTATAAGTGTAATGTTCATGGCTCCGTCGATTTCTACTAATACCGTTTCTGTATCGCCCTTTACTGTGGCATTGATGCTTATGTTGCCCGTGATATAAGTGGTATTTTCAGGGGTATTTACGGTTATACTCACAGGGGCATAGAACTGGGGTGCATATTTTAGAATGGGAACTCCGCTGATCTCATCGGGGAAGAAGCTTCCCGTAATATAAACACCTCCATCGCCCCCGATTACTAAGTCCCTACCCGTCCCATTCATATCCATGCTCCAAAGTTTTTTCACTAAGCATTCCCCAGAACTATTGAATTTGAAAAACGGAATTTTACTTCCAGTATCATTTTGATAATACCCAGTGACATAAATATCATTTAGATTATCGAGTTCTATTGACCATATTTCTCTAAATTCGCTCTCACAAGTGATATTCATAAGAGATGATCCCGTTGTTCCATTAAATTTCGCAATGAAAGCGTTGCGCATCATATCAACTAAGTACTTTCCTGCTATATATATATTCGATTGGTTATCCAAAGCAAGGTCATAACTCACATCGTTTTGACCATTATGCCACGTAATATTTAAGACAGAGTCCCCCGAACTATTATATTTACAGACAAACGCATTATTGCCTTCGCTACCTTGATGGGTATAACCTGTAATGTAAATATTCTGCTTGTTATCCACCTCAATAGCCACTGGGTGTTCACGCTCACTTATATTTTGGAAAATAGTCATAATTAAATCCCCGCTTTGATTGAATTTTGCAATATAGCCGTTATTATTACCACTCATTTCGGTGGAGTTATGTCCCGTAATGTAAATATTGTCTTTATTATCAAGAGTAATACCCCATACTTGAATAAAGTGACTTGGATTCCATGAAATGTTCATAATATAATGGCCTGTTGTATTAACCTTATTTATAAAAACTTTACTATAACCATTGCTAACGTTCAATATTTCACCTGCTATATAGAGGTTTCCCTTATTATCGGCATAAATGTCTCTAATTATTTCAAAATTAGAGGTATTAACTTGTTTACCCCAATATTTACCGCCATTACTATTATATTTGTATAGGTATGAAGCATACCCTGAAGAAGGGACAAATTCAGATATAGCTACATAAATATTACTTGAATTATCAAAAGCAACCGCCATACCTATAGATGTTGGTTTAAAAATCTCAGTTATATTAAAATCCAAATCATAATTATTGTGTGAGGTATCTGAAGCAGTTTTGGGAAGCATGGATGTATTTTTCTGACCCCCGTCTTGCCTTGAGTCGGAAATAACCGGTTGGAAGAGCGCCGCACCGATAACAAGGGTGCTTAAGATCGTCGTTAAGATAATAAACAGATACTTTTTTGAAGATTTCATATGTATTTTCATTTCGAATTTTTGATAATAACTTCTAAGGCTTATTAGTATTTAAACCTATGTGTTTGTATTGAGCTTTGGGTGGCTTTCTTTTAAAATTAAATTGTACGCATTTGCTTTTTTACAGTAAAAATAGGTCATTATATTATGGAGATGGAAGTATATAAAGACAAAAGGAATTTCGGTAGGGGCAAAATCTATGCAACTAATGGCTCTATGATGAGGGAGTTGATATTAAAGGGAGTTGATATTAAAGGGAGTTAAAATTATCGTTAAAAAGTTCGCTGGGATGGGGGATCTGTGAATGCCCCGAACAACCGAATGATGATAGAGTCGCAAAGACCTAGCCGAATGGTTGAAGCCGCCCCCTTTAGGGGGCATGTAATTCACTCTGTTTTCTTAGAATTGATAGTTTCAAACCGTAAACACTGATTTGTATCGGGCTGAAAAGTCTTACTTGGATCTAAAGGGATGAACTTTATTAGTGGAACATCAAATCCCAAAAACAGTGAGATTGCCGTTAGTTCAACATTCCCCAAATACATTCGGCATTTTCTGAATCGATAAAAGTAAAACCCATCATACCCCCCATAAATAGTACCAATATGATAAGGGCCAAAACGGATAGTTTGTCCTAGATGTCTCTTATTAAACTTTTGAGTGGATAATGCAATGCCGTTTTTATAAATGGGAAATCCTCCATCCAGAATACAATAGTTCTGCATTGATTCCATTATAACCTAAATAATAATGGGCAGGAAAGGTCCCTAAATTGTGGGGCTCCGATAAATAACGGGTACTGCATTTGTTGAGCACCGAATATTTCCTTAATTCAGAACGCGTCGGGAATAATACCGACACACTTATCGAGAATTTCAGTAAGACACTCACTTGTTTTCAGAACGACCAAAATTACCCGAAGGGATATACCATTAATGAGTGGAAGAATATTTTCGAATCTAATAAATTCCCCGAAAAATGGAGCGTTGCCTTGACCTCTGGGAATTCGTAGAGATGTTCTAATAAGGGTTTATAGCCCTTTTTGTAGCAATCTTCAAATACATGCTCAAAATTGCCCACTGGCTGGTGGAAGTGGAACACTATCGGAAAAAAAATTGATTTTTTACTCATCACTAAACAAAATATTGAAAAAAATAAAATTCTTGGTAGATAATTAAAAAAATTAATATTGATTAATTACGTTTAATAGATTAGAATTAAGGAGTAATAAAATAATTAAAGTGATATAGCATGTCATTCCTACAACATATTGATGAGAACTTATTAGAAAATCTTATGAATTCCATGGAGTTTAAGGCATATTTATTATCCCGTAGATGGTTTGGGGATAAATTTCTCTTATCTAATTTGGAATTCCGAGTAATTTTGAATTATTATAACCGTTTTGATAATTTATTTCTAACAATAATCAACATCTCAAAACCCGAGTACGAGAAACGGTACTTTCTGCCCTTAATTTATTACGATGAATTGACCGATATTTTAAAACCCTCTGAAAGTAACACGAAAAATATCCTTACGTTGACCGAAGATACCTTCACTAAAAGAATTGCGCTCACTATAGGCAATAAACAGAAGCTTATCACGTTCAATTTGCTTGAAGCGGAATATGTCCTTTACTTTTGGAATCGAATGCTTTTTGAGAAGGATATTACCGAGAAGTTCCCCAAGCTCGACCTAAAATTGACATTATACCAAGAGCAATTTCAGGATGAGGTGAATATGAAGAAGGTGCAGAATTTAATTGAGGCAAGTATCTATTCCAACCGATATAAGGCGAATCTTGAGCAATTGGGTAAAGGAAATACCACCAACTTACTGTTTAAACTAACATTACATAACAAAAGGGAGAAAGAAGCCGAATCGCTTTCCTATGTATTAAAATCATACAAGGAATACAAGGAAAGTTTGGAACCCACTACGCTCTACGTTCTCTCAAGGAACGCTTTTCCCAATGCTCCTAAGATTTACGGGACCATTAAAGTTCAAGAAAAAGAATCCATCGGGATTATCGAATATGTCCCAAATATGGGTAATGTGGGCGAGATCTATTGGAATGAACTCAATAAAATGATTAATGACACCTTTTCCGATGTAAATGAGGACTATTCTCGGTTTAATGACCGAAGGGAATGTTTATCAGTTGTTAGAGATTATTGTGAAGAATCATTGCAAATATCCGGTGAAATTGGCGTATATATTACAAAGCTTCACGATGCCTTGATTTTGCCAGATGATGGGTATTCTAAGAATATGGTTGAAAGTGATTTCTACTTGAACAATTATACCCATAAGCTGAACTTAATGATCTCCGATATTCAACATTCTATGAAAAAGAATTCCAAAAACGCCATGTTTTATAACTCACCCAAGATTCAAGCAGTCTTTCTTGATGCGAACGATATCTTAAATAAATTCCGACGGGAATGCAAGATGGAGGAGATAGAGATCCAGCCCGTTCACCAAGATCTCCATATGGAGCAGATTCTGTACAATAAGCCGGAAGATCAAGAGTATAACTTTTACTTTATGGACTTTGAGGGCGACCCAGAGCTCCCCTTGGAAGAACGGAAACAAGGATTCCCTACGGATAAGGACCTCGCGTCGTTCCTACGGTCCTTAAGTTATATTAAGTTTAACACAATGCTCAAATATATAGAAGATCACCTTATCGATAAGGATGAATACACTGTCCCCGAAGAAATCCTTTTTAGCCTCTTTTTCCGCAAGAGCGTCAAGAAAAAGCAGGAACTGCTCGAAACTCTTTTGTACTTCTTGAATGTATGGGAGATGAAACTAATGGGGAAAATTTTAAAGAATTGCGCCCAATCCATAACATTGATAAACATCTTTACGATTGAACGGATCTTACATGAAGTGTATTACGAGATGCTCTTTCGACCCAAAAAAGTGCTGGTTCCCTTGTTAGGATTGAAGGAAGTTATTGATAACAATTAATTTTTCTTTTCTCTTTTTAATCTCCTTTAATGTTATAATTTATAATTTTTTGTGAGTATTATCAGTAAAATACTTTGTCAAAATACGTCACTACGCTTCAATAACCATAAAATCTCTGATTTAATAACTGACACGTTTCTATTTTCATATTTTATGCTGTTTTTATGATGAATATACTAATCCCATCAATTAAATAGATTATAACCATTTTTAGGATAAGAAAACCCAAAAATAATCATTTGTATAACATAGAAAGAATTAAATTTCATAAGTGGGTCTTATTATGCGGTAATCTCGCAAGTAGGGCTCCTAATGTTATGTCTGCTATAAAGGACGCCATCAAGGATTGCTATATCTATTTTAAAATTTGTTATTGGTTTTCTTTTAGGTCGCTTTTACTCCTCTGAATCGGAGCCCTCTCCTTCCTTCTCAATCCGCGCGAACTCGAACGCATAATGTGTATTGTCTCTGTGGACAGGTTGGATCCTCTTTTCATAATCCTTCCGAGTACTCCGGCTGTCTTCTATTTCTTCCGTAATAAACTCTTTATTGAAGTCTCCCTCCGTTGCCATGGTAATGAGATACCATGTAAAACTCTCTATAAATCGCTTCGGTCCGAAGCCCTTATTTATGAGAATATAGCCCTCTTCGTCGATGAACTTGGGAAATAACCCATATTTTTCGCATAGTTCCAATTTATAGGATATATCATCTATCCTACCCTGAAGTCTTGCCATATCGTTTATGAATCTCCCCATTTCTTTGCCGAATTCAATTTGAACTTTCTCCCGAAACTCGGATAAAATGCTCTTAAAAAACTGCTTTTTCATTACGATTAATTCATTCTTATTGAGTGATTTGAGAGAATCGTAATCTTTGAGATAATATCTCGCGAACTCAAGGTAGTCTCTGATAAGAGCTGCTTTTGTGAGCCTTCTTTCACTGCTTCGCGCCTCCAAAATCATATTTAAGTCTTCGGATATTCGAACTGTGAGGACTGTCGTTTTTCCCTTTGATTTTTCTTCGGATGATGGCATTTTTTTTCAAAAATGTAATTGTTGTAAGTTTTGTATACAATATAATAAAAATGAATATCAATATATAAATCTTTCTATGGGATGGAGTATAAACGGTTTAAAAGTAAATTTGTTATGGAAAAAAGCATGAGAAAACTAAAAAGCCTTGAAACCACCGTCACCAACCGATAGTAGAAATATTCAAATCTTATATTCATCTTTTTAACTTAATATTTTATCTGATAATTTTAATTAACACGATATTCTTTGGTAAAAGTTCCTAATATAAAAACAATAGGACCTAGGATTTATTAGCCTTTAAAGTAGATAATATCCTAAATAAAGATTGGAATTATTAAATCCCTTAAAATCACTAACTATATTGAGTCTATGAGTCTTGAATTCTCCAATAATCTCCTTTTATTTAAAAAGAAGTTCAAAACCGCTAGCTATGCACTCTGGCGGAGTTGGAACTGCCCCGGGCGGAGTTGACCTGGTGCGGGGTGAGACGCACTTACCAGCATGCGGTACGCTCCCACAAGCACGCAGCCCGCATCGGGGCTTGGGAAGACATCTCCGGGGCGACGGGAATCTCGCCGACTACCCTCGTGGGGCGACTTGCCCGACCTTCCGGTCTCTCCGACC
>CAZDJH010000036.1:0-15950 GCA_964505645.1 uncultured archaeon
ATACGATCTTTCCTTTAGGGGTTTCTTTGTCGCCGCTAGCTCGGAGTTTTCTCCTGAAGAAATGGGAGCGATCACCGTAGAACTCCGACAAAACAACTGCGAGCTTATTAATTTATAGAATTTATTCCTATCTAACTATAAACTTGGACAAAATTTCCCAACCTCTCGTTAGAGGAAACGGGTTCATTTTTCGATAAGTCAGATGAGGGGAGTGATTGGACGTGTGGTTGATGCACAAGGGCGCTCCCCCGCGTGGAAATATCCCCTTCGGGTTCTCAAGAGAGGTATTTTGCACCCGTGCTTAGTCGATACTTACCATCTATCTTCATATTATCCAATTTATAACTATCTACTTAAATTTGTTGTTTATATGGTAGAAGTTAGTTATATTAATCATTTAATAATTCAAATAAGGTTTTAAGCTCGGGTTTTATTTGCGCTCGTTTACCGTAAGCCTTAATAAACCAGTAGCAATCTGGGCAATAATAGGTAATGTAATCCCCTTTATATTGCTTTACTCTTTTTTGTGCAACTTTCTCCGCCACGTTGATCCGTAGTTGATATCCTACGCCCCCTCCGCAGCAGAGCATCGGTATATCCGCGATGGAATATCCCGATTTCTCTAAGATGCCTTCGATGTTTCCTTTAACTTCCGGCATATAATCATATACCAAAGGGCATGCATGCTGAATGCTGACGACTCCTTTCTTTGCAGAGTTTGTCGGTCGTAGATACTTCGTAAAATACTCCACTTCAACCCCCATATCGCTGTAATGTTTTTTAAAGACCATATAACAACTGGGGCATACTGTAATAATCCTTTTGTATCCTCTCTCATTAAATATTTTTTTGTTTCTTTCCACCAACGCTCTATACGTTTTTATTTCACCAATCGTTAATATGGGATAAGCACAGCAGATTTCTTTTTCTAATACGCAATAGTCTACGCCTTGGTCCAATAAATATTGAGCAGTTTGTTCACCGTACTTTGGCACTTTATAACTGGTAAAACACCCAAAATAAAGGAGTGTTTCACTATCTTGAGGGATCCCCTCTGGTAATTTCATCCGATTTTTATGATTTCTATACGGAGTGCCCTGCTCTCGGAATACCTTTATCGTCTCATTTAAGTGCGGAACAGTATTTCCATCTTCTAAGAATTTTTGCTTAAGGCGCTATCTTTCGTCCGAAGTCCCGCATTCGCGGCAATGTACACAATTATAGAGGGTTTTATAATCTTTTTGCGAAAATTTATATAAGTCTTTAGTATTAAGAAGTTTTTTAATATCTTCATTGGAAAGAAAGTTTTCGGGCTCAACCGCCTCTGTTGGACAAAATCTTGGTTCTCCGCCTTCATCCAAGCGCCTATTTTTATTTGGAGGCATCTTTATAATAATAATTCATACTTTACATTAATAATTCAAAGACATCCTTGGCTTTTGGTTGAATTCTATTCTTTCTGGCGAATCTATAGAGCCACCACCAGCATGACACACAATATGTCGTCACATAATCTATATTTTCCCGGTCAAAGTCTTTTATCCGCTTTTCCCCGATGGCGTCAATAATATCAAGCCGATGCATGCGCCCAAGGCCATGTCCGCAGCACCAATGCGGAACATTGACGATCTCATAACCGCTTTTCCTAAAAATGCTTTCGACCAAAGTGTCTAAATTATCCCGCCCCCGAAACATGAGTTGACATAAATGCTGGAATGCTACCCTGCCAAACTTCTTTTCATTTGCGGGTTTGAGATAGTCCGAAATGTAGTTTATTCTAATTTCTTGCCGCATTCCGTCCTTGTACTTATTTTGCAATAAATGGTAGCATGCGGGACAAAGACATATAATTCGCTTATAATTCTTAAAAATTTCGATATTTTCTTTCATACAAACCTCTAACTCTTTTTTTGAACCTGAAACATACCAAGGCCAACCGCAACATATTTCCTCATCTAGGATAGTAAAATCGACGCCCGTATGTAATAAATATTCCAAGGCATGCTCCGTATAGTGAGCAATCCGTATAGTCGATAGGCAACCCATGAAAAAGAGAGTATCCGAACTTTCGGGGATCCCTTCTGGAGCATTAATGCGCATCTCATTGGTTGGGTAAGGAGAGCGTTTTTCTCTGAAGTTTTGAACCATTTCACTCCACCCTTCAAAAGTAAGTCCTTGTTCTAAGAACTTTTGCTTTAAGAGAATTCTCTGCTCCTCAGTGTCGCATTCTCCGCAGTTAACGCAATTATAAACTTTAAGAAAATCCTCCTTTTCGAACTCAATATCCTCGATATTATCTATCATCTCTTTAACTTCT
The DNA here is from genome assembly GCA_964505645.1 of uncultured archaeon. Lineage (GTDB taxonomy): Archaea > Asgardarchaeota > Lokiarchaeia > Sigyniarchaeales > SOKP01 > TEKIR-8. The sequence continues at coordinate 2,318 of CAZDJH010000036.1, forward strand.
GGATCCTCTATGAAGTTCTCCGGATCCACTTCTTTTGTCGGATAATTTTCTCTACCTTTTATTCGTTTATTGCCCAATTTATTCACCTTAAATACGCATATCTAATTAGTATATTATTTTAAAGTTTAATTTAGAAAAAAATATAAAATTGCATTATAAAAAATTAAAAAAAGAGTTTGTTTAAACTATTATTCTTCCTTCAGCTTCACTTGGTTTCTCTGTATTCCAACTTCCTTATTATACGGAAGAGGTTTCCCGCAATTATCCTTTTTTCCCTCATTCTCCTTGAGTTTTTCATCCAACATCTTATCCAAATCTTCATCTGAAATATCTTCTCTAGACATATTATTAGTACAGATGGAATAATATTAAAAAATTCGGCTTATAGAATATTAATCTGTTCACGTAACTTCATTTTAGACTATAAGACATCATCTTAAAGTGTTTTATTTTTAATAAATTATTGTTAGAAATCATATTAATTCATAATTAGAATGCAAATTTTTTTCACCCCTATAAAAGAATATTAAATTCAAATGATTTTATATTATAAAGGTAAAAAGATAAACAATAACAGAGTGTTTGAATATGGAAGAAATCGAGGATGAGGAAAAATTCGCATGCTATGAGGTTGATTCCGATGAAAGTCTTTCTAAATTAGGTTTTGAGCAAGGGGATTTACAATATCACCTAAATCCAGAAAAAGTCCTTCTAATCGTGAGAGATGATGTTCGGAGGATTTACATATGGAAGGGTGCGCGCTCCTCCGTGAAAAAAAGGTTTTTAGCCTCTCGTCTTGCACCTAAACTGCAAGAGGAGTTAGTACAAGAGGAGGGATACCACCGTTGTAGGATTAAGGCAGTAGACCAGTGTAATGAAATCAAGGAGTTTCTCAATTTATTTGGATTGGAATCAATAGATGTTAATGGTTTAGAGGATAAATATTATTATCTCAACTCTGAACAGGAAGAGGCAAAAATCCTTTCTAAATTAGAAGAGAAATATTCCTATTCCGTATCAGACGAAATGTTGGCAATAGATAAAATCCTTAAATCGCAAAAAAAACTGTGGATTAAGAGTAGTACGACTCGCATCACGAAACAGTGGATTGAAAAGGTTAGCAATAAGCCCCAGTTCAAACTGCGATTGACCGAGGTTGAGAAGAATAAAGATCTTTTAGGAAGGGAGTTCGAGAATAAATGGATAATTACTAATGAATCAATAGTTACTTATTCTGAATTAAATGCTTTTTATGATTTTTCCGAAATACCTGAGAGATATCTCCAATTAGAAGATAATATTGTATTGTTGGATGTTTTTGCCATTAAAACACTCACCGTTACAAAAACCATTATTGATGAGGAGGAAGAGTATTTCAACCTCTCATTTAATTGCTTTCCAGATAATTTAACTGTCTTCAATTTTGCAGATTTGACTTTAGGGGAATATTTGGGATGTCTTAATATCTTCACAAGCGTATTTTCCTTTAGGGCAAAAATCCCCGAAAAAGTTGGGACGCTAGTTTATATCAAAAAAGAATAATGAAATCATAAAGAACCCAGTTAAATCTTAATTATATCTATTAAGATTGTTGGTCTTCAAGCCTTTCTTCTATTGTTTTTATTGCATTTTGAGCGGAAATCCTGATAATTCTATGGAAATCATTAAGCCTCTTCATCAATACGCTAATCGAATCTTTATCGCCAAAGGCTTGGAGTAGTTTTATGATAGCGAGTTTTATTTTATGGTTTTCCTCGGGATTATTGTTAAGATGTTCTTCCAATTCTGCCTTACACTTTACCAAGGCTCGTTTTTGTTCGGTATCCTTTTTATCGATGTAATGCCAATTCTTCTTGATAATATTATATAAGCTATCTACGGTAATCTTTTTCAGCAACCAATAGGTTTGATCGTTATTAATGATCTTTAAGAGTCTTTTTGTGGCTCGTAAGTCACCTATCTTCCCCAGGGCGACAATAACACTCTTTGCTACATCGATGTTATGCCATTCCTTTAATGTCTCTATGAGAGGCTTCACAAAATCCTCATGCGCAAGCTCACCAAGTATATAAGCAACAGTTTCCTTTATTATCTCGTTAGATGTACTAAGTTTATCTATGAGGAATTCATAAGATACATTTTCATCCTTTAAATAGATTCTCTTTATGCTCTCGATAATATTCCACTTAAAACTCACATCTGTATATTCAAAACTCGTATCTTCTATATCTAACGCCTTTAATAACTCAGGGATAATTGAGGGCTCACCTATTTCGCCTAATGCATTGATTGCAGCGATACTTACATCACTGTACATATTATCAATATTCTTTAATAATTTGGGGCTTGCTTCCTTAATCCCTAATCTACCGATCAGCTTGATCGCGTTCTCTTTAGCAATAAAGTCATCTCCGTCAAGTAATTCTAGCAATTTATCAGTAGCATGTTCATCTAAGACATTGAAAATGATTAATAGGTTATCTAACAGTTCTGTATCCCTCTCCTTTAAAATTGAGAGTACATCTATAATTTCATCAACTTTATCGATTAAATTTGATAATATTTCGGGATATTTTGTTTTAAGATAACTATTTCCATCGTATGAAACATTTAAGCCACTAAGCTCGTAGCCTATGAGTTTAATTAATTCCTTTCTCGCGATTTCGGAGATATTCTGCGCCATAAAATTTAGAAAGATATGAATTGCGTTCTCTGGACTCAAATTGAGGAGCGCATTCTTTACGTAATCCCTAATTGTATTATAACTTGAATCTAAATAATTTAGGAAAATCTCAATTTCGGGTTTCTCGAAGCGACAATCGTGTATCGCCTTTAATATCTTCTTTTTCGCATCGTGAGCGAGGTCTTCTTGTTCGAGAAGCCATTTAAGGGGCTCTAACCCCATCTCGATCTTAAGTTTGCCCAAAGAGGTGGCCGCCTCGCACTTCAATTCAATATCCTTGTCTGATACAATTATTGCTTCCAAGGTATCAAAACATTCCAGCTTTAAAGAATCAGGAATCTCCTCAAACGATCGCAAATATTGTATCGCTTGCCTACGGTTCGACTTATCCGTGCTCACATCAACGATCTCCAATAAACTCCGGATGGAATTCTCTTTCCCCAGCCTTTCCCTCTTGTTATATATTTCTTGCGGAGTGAAATCAATATCTTTCATATGAATCTTGCGCCATACATTTTTAGCTTTTTTTTAACATACAGAAATTTTTTACTACATTATAAAAAAATCTTACAATAAAAATTTATTTCTCAATTAAATACTTAATTATTGTTTCTGAAAGCCCGTTTTATAATCTGTCCATTATGAAAAATGATCACTTTTAATTATTATTTATTGGAAAAGATCGGTCTCTCTGAGAAATTTTGTGAACTAAACTAAAAATTACTTTTTTCCAACATAAGATCGTCTGACTTAGTCTTATTTAAATTATCTTATTTAGAATTATTAGGAATAATGTAATATTTATTAGAGATATAATATTTATAAGAAATTAAATAGCATTTTTTATAGAATAGATATTAACGTGTACAAAATTGAATAACAAATAATACTAGACTTATGAGAGTCTAAAAATATAATTAAAATTAAAATAAGGTGAAAAAATCAAAAGAATGAAAAATTCTATGCAACGGATTGGATACTACGCTTGTCAGTGAGGAATCAACATCAAATCGAAAGTTAATTGCGACACACTAACCGATTTTGCGAAAGATCTCGAAAATGTAGAAGTCTCGAGAATCTCGTCCTTCTTATGTACGGAGGCAGGTCAAACGCAGATTATGAACGATATAAAGGAAAAGAACCTCAATCGAATCATCGCATCCGCTTGAACGCCGCTCACACACGAACCGATTTACAGAGAATCTATCTCGAAAGCAGGTCTCAATCCCTATTACTTTCAGATGGTAAACGTTCGGGAGCATTGTAGCTGGTGCACAGAAGATATAGAGGAAGCAACAGAAAAGGCAAAAGCCCTAGTTAAGGGGGGGTTGGAAAGATTAAGGACCTTAGAACCCGTCCCTATACGGACGGTGCCCGTGGAAAAGGCGGTATTAATCGTTGGAGCGGGGATCGCCGGAATGAATGCGGCGCTTGACTTAGCAAATCAGGGGATTAAAGTCTACCTTGTAGAAAAAGACACGACCATTGGGGGTCGTATGGCCCAATTGGACCGTACTTTTCCGACGGATGATTGTTCCATCTGAATCTGCGGACCTAAAATGCTTGAAGTTAACCGAAATAAAAACATCGAGATATTGAGTTACAGTGAGGTGGTAGATGTGGACGGTTATGTTGGTAACTACGAGGTGACGGTGAGGAAGAAACCGCGCTTTATCACGGACGATTGCAACGGATGCGGTGCCTGTTCTGACGTTTGCCCGATCTTCACCCAGAACTTTTTCGATGAGGATTTAGGAGCGAGGAAGGCGATCGATATATCGTTTGGTCAAGCCGTCCCGTTCTTATACAACATCCAGCGCGATAATTGTGTGGAATGCTTCGCGTGCGTGAATGAATGCGAGCTTGATGCAATAGACTTCTCCCAAAAACCGGAGGACGTATTTTTTAAGGTAGGTGCGATTATAATCGCCACGGGATGGGATATTTATGAACCCAATGGTGAATATGGATATGGAGAAATTGAAAACGTGATCAATCAAGCCCAACTGGAACGAATGTTGGCGCCGAATGGCCCATTAGCCGGGCATCTACATAGGATCTCGGACGAGAAAGAGCCCGAAGAAATTGTATTCATTCAATGTGTCGGGAGCCGAGACGAGGAACGAACATACTGCAGCGGGGTTTGTTGTATGCTGGCGCTGAAGAACGCGAAATTGCTGAAAGAAGAATTTCCCGATGCCCGTATTACCATATGCTATATCGATATGCGTACTAACGAGAAGGGCTTCGAGGAATATTATAAGCGCGCGAGAGAGAAGGGTATACGATTAATACGGGGGAAAGTTGGTGAGGTATCAGAAGACTCAGAAACGAAGGACGTGAATCTTCGCGTCTACTCCTCGTTAACAGACGAAATATTGAACATCAAAGCCGATTTAGTCGTTTTATCAACTGCAGCATTACCATCACGGGGAACCGAACAGATTGCCAAGGTACTAAATCTTGATGCGGATCAAAATGGCTTCTTAACCGAAGCGCACTTTGGTCTAATGCCGCAAGAGACCAAAACAAAAGGAATTTATATTGCGGGGTTCGCACAAGGTCCCAAAGACATCGCATATTCCGTGTCTCAAGCGCGAGCAGCAGCCAGTAAAGTAGCTGAACTTACTTCGGCTGGAGAAATCGATATCGAGCTAATCGTAGCTGAAATAAACAAAACCCTCTGTATCGGCTGCAGACGATGCGAAAAAGAATGTCCGAACAACGCAATTGCAGTCAATAAGGAGGGAATTGCCATCGTCGATGAAATTAACTGTGGTGGATGCGGTATCTGCGCGACATGTTGCCCAACGGGTGCGATCGAGATACGATATTCTCGAGACGACCAACTATTTGCCGAAATTAAAGGTCTCTTAATAGAGGGAGGCGGTTAAACAAATGGAAAATGGTTACAAGATAATAATGTTCGCCTGCCAGAAGTGAGGCTACGGAGCTGCCGACCTTGCCGGGGTATCAAGGATGAAATACACTCCTTCCGTTCGTATCATTAAGGTACGATGTACTGGAAGGGTAGATGTGAAGCATATCCTTTATGCTATGAAGCACGGTGCGGACGGCGTGATGGTCGTCGGATGACGGCTTAACGAATGCCAATATGGTGAGGGAAATGTCGTCGCACAAACTCATGTTGATTTTTCCAATAGAATATTGGAAAAACGAGGATTCGGCAAACGCGTGTACATGTACTACTGCTCATCCGCAGAAGGCGAGAAATTGGTTAAAAGTGTTGAGGACGCAATGGAAAAAATCAAGCGAATCGGACCCAATCCGATTACGGCTGAGAAGATCAGCCAAGAAACAAGTTAAAAATCTCCAATTGAATGAAGCTTATAAATAAAAACGAGTTATAAGTTGACTAACCTTTGCGAAGGTCTGGAGGTTTCATGAAGTTTTTAAAAATTAAAAAAATAATAGGTATGAATATGGTACAAATAATCGATAGAAAAGTATTTGACGGTATAACACCACTAGAGTTGATGGATGCAACATATGACGCGTCTAATAACTTCCAAATTAGGGCGCTCTATGAAGCGAAAGATGAGATTTTGGAGTGCGGAAAATATTCAGAGGAAGAATTTTATAATCTGTTAGATTCCATGATCGATGCCGAGACAGAACGTAAGATCATCCTTAAAAAAATGAAAACTTTTACAGAAGCATTATTTATGGAAGACATCATCAAAAAATTTGAGGATATACCCCCTGAAAATGTGGTAAGAGATATTATTTACCTGCGAGAGCAAGGCTTTATTGATGAGCAAGAAGAAGTGAAGACAAAGACCGTTACCAAAAAGGTAAAAGGTGAAGAAAAGGAAGTTAAAGTAAAAGAATATTTCTACCGCTATATAATCACGAATGGTCGGTCAGATGTGAATGAACGTTATTTTGAGCCTGTATCCATCATTGAAGAGGCTGGTGTATGCTGTAAATGCGGTTTTTGTTCATCCGTTTGTCCCGTTAATGCGATAGAAGTCACGGCAGATAACCTAAAGATTGATAAGGATCTCTGCATGAAATGCGGCTTATGCTTTTCGGTTTGCCCGCGCTCATTCCCAATTGGGAAAGTATATGATCATATCAAAAAACTTAATGATGATTTATCCTATTCTGAAAAGATGGGGGCATATTTGGACTCCTATGCGGGTAGCACCACGAAAGGGGAAATTAAAGAAGTAAGACAAGACGGTGGTATTGTCACCTCCTTACTTGAATATATGCTTAAAAACGATGTTGTGGATGCAATAATCGCTGTCCAACATTCAGATAGTTTATGGAAGCCGGAACCCGTCATAGTTGATGATGTGACCGATTTATACAAGACGGCGGGAACGAAATATGCAAATTCGCCCTCACTGAATATACTCGAAGAAGCCAAAAAATATGACCGCGTGGCGTTTGTAGGTGTTCCATGTATGTTAAAAGCGCTTGAAAAGGGCAACTTATTTCCCGCTGGCGATGTGTTCTATCAGAATATTAAATACAAAATAGGACTCTTTTGCATGGAATCCTTCTCATATGGCGAAATAATTAAGTTAGTGGAAGAACAATTCGATGAAAACATAAACAACCTAACAAAGATGAATATCGATAAGGGAAAATTCATTATTAATCTGAAAAACGGCGAAGAAAAGAAGGTTCCACTAAAGGATGTGCAAAAATACGCCCGGGACGCGTGTCATTATTGCGATGATCTTACCTCGAATTACGCAGATATTTCAGTGGGTTCAATCGGTGCCCCTGGTGGAAATTCCGCCGTGGTAATACGTTCTAAGGCGGGACAAGAGATCTATGAAAAAGCCGTTAAAGATGGAATTATAGAATCTAAAAGTCTAACCGAGGTAAAGCCGGGAAAGTTTTTGGTTGAAAAGATTGGTGGCATAAAGAAAAAGAAATGTAAATCAATCGAATTACCAGAGGATTAAAATAGGACAAGTATTTTAATATGAGTCAAAAGGTTTTTGAAAATTTGATCGAAGAGGTTCACGAACAAGGGATTTGCCAAATGTGTGGGGGATGTGTATCCTTCTGCAGTTCGGCGGAATATGATGTAATTGGTTTTAAAGATCCCTTTTCTCCACCTGTCTATATTAATAAGGAAGATTGTCTGGAATGCGGTATATGCTACGTTATATGTCCTCAAACCCATGTATTGGATGATGAGTTAAACGATTCCTATCAACATAAAGGGTTTGAATCCAATCCCTTAGGAAACTTCAATGGAATTTATTCGTGCCAGGCGAATGATCGTGCATTTTTAAAGAACGGTACAGATGGCGGTGTGGTTAATTCATTGATACATTTCTTTATCGAGCAAGAGGTAATTAATGGTTCTATTGTCTCAAAATCAGACAATCCGTTTTCTCGGGAGGCCACTTTCGCGAGAAATAAAAGTGATTTGCTCGAATCTTCGGGAACGCAATTGACAATATCTCCCCAATTAAAAGAAATAACAAAAATATCCACCTATACACATTCCATTCAAGAACTATCCCGATTTAAAATAAATAAGTTAGCAATAGTGGGAACGCCTTGTCAAATTTATACTGTCAGATGCATGCAGAATTTGGGTGTAACTCCATCTGACCATGTGGAGGTGTGTTTAGGACTTTTCTGCTATGAAAACTTTATTTTTAACCAAACACAAAAAAGGCAATTTGAACAAGATTTTAATATACCATTTAAAAACATCTCAAAATTGAATATTAAAGAAGATGTAATCCTTAAGGTCAAACAGAACGAACATAAAATAAATACAATTCATATTCCTTTCAATCATTTAATTGATTATATTCGGCCCGCTTGTAAAGCTTGCAGCGATTTTACAAATGTTTATGCCGACATCTCCTTTGGCGGGTTAGGTTCCCCCGAAAAATATACCACGGTACTAGTGAGAACTAAACAAGGTCAGAAATTATTTGAACAAGCATTAGAAGCGGGAATTATTACAGCATTGGAATTAAAGGAAGGTCAGAAGAATAAAATGATTGAACTGATAACTCAATATGCTAAAAAGAAAAGATTAAGGGAAGAGAAATTTATATTAAACTAAATAGAATAAAAATATCAAACAAAACGTGAGTTTAATTACGGAATCAAAATTAAATATAAAAAAAAGAATAAAGGATGATTATTTAAATAAGATTTATCATCCTAATTTAAGGGAAATGCTGGTAAAGTGCTATCAGTGCAGTCGATGTACAGGCGTATGTCAGGTAAGCAAGGTTCAGCGGTTTCGACCCAGCAGAATTATCCAGCAAATTTTAGAAGGTTTTGAAGAGGTGGTGCTCAAAAGCGGCGTGCTCTGGGACTGTCTAATGTGCAACAGTTGTTTAGAAAACTGCCCCGAAGGAATAAATTTCGCCGATATCGTACGAAATGCCAAATATTTAATGGTACATAAGTACGGTCAGAGTCCCGACGACTATACGGCTCATAAGGGGCTCTATACCTCAATTGCGGAACTTATGAGTAGGCTGGAAGTCAAACCAAAAAGAGACTTGAGCTGGGTTCCAGCCGACTGCAAGGTTGCGAAAGAAGGCAACATTCTATACCACGTAGGGTGTGCCCCCTTTTTTAAGTATGAATTTGAGGAATTGGATAATGTTCCCGTGAGTACTGTTAAACTTCTTTCCCAAATGGAGGATGAGCCTATCGTTGTATTAGAGGACGAATATTGCTGCGGACACGATCTTTATTGGGGACAAGGACAAATGGAGGCTTTTATCAGTTTAGCGGAGAAAAACCTCGAGAATTTTGAACGCTCTGGCATCTCCACCATCATTACCACCTGTGCAGAGGGCTATAGAACGTTTAAAGTCGATTATCCCAAGATTTTCGAGGATTTCTCCGAAAAATACGAAGTAAAACACATCATAGAATATGTCTATGAAAAATGGAAAACGGGAAAAATTTCCTTTAAAACCGACGAAGAAATGGAAAAATTAGTTGAATTTACGTTCCATGATCCCTGCCGAATGAGCCGATTTTTACCAAAATCAAACACGATTATGGAGAAAGTTAGGGAAATTTTTCTCCAACTGGAACGATTGGGATACACCTTTACAGAGATGGAACATAATAAGGAAAACGCCTTATGTTGCGGGGTAAGCTGCTGGATGAATTGCAATGAAAAATCCAAGGCACTTCGATATAAGCGACTCACGGAGGCAAAAAATGCGGGTGATGCCATGGTAACCAGTTGTCCCAAATGTATTTTGCATTTTAACTGCCTTCAGAATGATTATGACGAGTTTAAAGATCTTAAAATTTTGGATTTTACAGAATTTATAATTAATTTAGTTAAGATAAAAGAAAATAATATGGAGGATGAATAAACGTGGAAGGCTCTGTTTTAGTTATAGGGGGAGGGATTGCCGGAATTCAAACATCTTTAGATTTAACCGAATTAGGTTTTAAGGTTTATTTAGTCGAAAAAACTCCTTCTATTGGAGGTCGCATGGCACAATTAGACAAGACCTTTCCGACAAACGACTGTTCCCTGTGTATCTTAGCCCCGAAAATGGTTGAAGTGGGTAGGAATCCTAACATCGAACTTATGACCTATCATGAAGTAAAAGAGGTCTCCGGAGAGGCGGGAAATTTCACGGTAAAGATACTAAAAAAGCCGCGATACGTAGATGAATCAAAATGTAAAGGATGTGGCGACTGTGCTTCTAAATGTCCCAAGATAGAAGTACCGAGGCTCTTTGATATGAATTTAGGAAAGCGAAAGTCAATTTATATTCCGTTCCCTCAAGCAGTTCCTCCTGTATATGTGATCGACCCCGAATTATGCTTAAAATTAACAAAGGATGTGTGCGGCGTATGCCAAAAGGTGTGTAAGGCGGACGCCATCGATTACGAGCAAAAGCCCCAAGAAATCGAGATTAACGTCGGTGCCATCGTTGTTGCCACCGGATTTGATATGTACGGAAAGGAATTGACACACAGATGGGGATATCAATATGAAAACGTCGTAAATGCCTTGGAATACGAGAGAATCTTATGCGCGTCTGGCCCCTATGAGGGACATGTATTACGACCTAGTGATAAGAATGAGCCTAAAAAGATTGCCTTTATTCAATGCGCGGGTTCTCGGGACAGGCAAGAGGGTGTTCCTTATTGCTCGAGTGTGTGTTGTATGTATACAGCAAAAGAAGCAATCATAACTAAAGAACATTCAGAGCAATCCGATTGCTATGTATTTCGGCACGATATTCGGGCCTATGGAAAGAATTTCTATGAGTATACTCAACGAGCTCAGGATGAGTACGGAGTTACTTATTTTCAAACAAAGGTCAGTAAAATTACAGAAAATCCCGATTCTAAAGACCTCAAAATTCATTATGAAAACCTACAGACCGGAGAGTTAGAAATGTTCGAGGCGAATTTGGTGGTGCTTGCCACCCCCTTAGTACCTTCAAGCGACTCCCAAAAATTAGGCGGGATCTTGGGGATCGAGCTCGATGAGTATGGTTTCTTTAAGGAACGTACCTATTACGACAGGTCTCAATCCTCAAGGGATGGTATCTTCTTATCAGGATTTTCGCAAGGGCCGATGGATATACCGGAAACCGTTGCGGGCTCCAGCGGCGTTGCTTCGAAGGTCGGAACGTTATTGTCCTCGGAAAAATACAGCCAAACCACAGAGAAGGTAATAGAGACCCCAGAAAAGGAAATACATCCCACGGATGAGCCGCGCATCGGCGTGTTGGTCTGCCATTGCGGTATTAACATCGGCAAATATGTGGATGTCCCGAAGGTGGTGGAAAAGATTAAACAACTACCGAATGTAACCCATTGCGAGGATAATATGTACTCTTGCTCCAGTGATTCACAAGAGCGAATCAAGGAACTTATCAAGGAAAAGGACTTAAACCGGTTCATCGTGGCATCGTGTACCCCCCGAACCCATGAACCTCTCTTTCAAGAGACTTGCGAAGAGTCGGGACTAAATAAGTATCTCTTTGAGATGGTCAATATCAGGGACCAATGCTCTTGGGTGCATATGAAAGAAAAAGAAGCCGCAACCGAAAAGGCGGAGGATTTGATTAGAATGGCAGTTTCAAAGGCGCGACTCCTTAAACCCCAAAGTGAAGAGGAATTAAGAATTGAGCCCTCCGCGTTAGTTATCGGGGGTGGCATTTCCGGCATGACCGCGGCATTGAATATCGCCGATCAAGGCTTTAAGGTTCATCTCGTTGAAAAAGAAGAAAAGCTCGGCGGGTTATTGAACGACCTCTATGAGTTGTTCCCTAATGAAGATAAAGCAAGCGAATACGTAGAGGAACAAATCAAAAAAGTTAAGAATCATGATAATATAGAGCTATATTTAAATTCTAAGATTAAAGATATTATTGGGTATATCGGAAATTATGATATTTCCATTGGTATAGCCGATAATAAGGATATCGATCTAAAAGTAGGAACAATAATCGTTGCCACTGGTGCACAAGAGCATAAACCGGAGGGTACGTTTCTTTATTCCCCAGATAATCCGGATATTATGACACAATTAGAACTGGAACAAAAGCTTGCCGAAGAGGGGGATGGGTGGTTGGACGATATTGAACGTATGACCACGATTCTTTGCGTTAATGCAAGACAAAAGGAAGGCATTACCTACTGTTCTAATATTTGTTGTTCCGTCGCGCTTAAAAACTTGGCGATTTTAAAAGAAATGAAGCCGGATTTAGAGATTGTCGTGCTCTACCGCGACTTCCAGATGGCAAAAAAGGAATTCGAAGATTTCTACAGGGAACGGCGCAAGGATGCCATGTTTCTAAGATATAAATTGGATAATTTACCAACTATAGAAAAGAATGGGAATAACTATAAGATCGATGTCTTTGATACCAACCTTCAAGAATCACTTGAATTCGATACGGATCTCATAATTCTCGCTTCCCCGCTTATCCCAGAAGATAACATGGAAGAACTTGCTAAAATGCTCAAGGTCCCCTTGGACGGAACGGGCTTTTTCCTTGAAGCACATGTCAAGCTGCGCCCCTTGGATTTCGCGACCGACGGAATTTTTCTCTGTGGGTGTGCGCAATGGCCGAAAAATATCCAAGATTCGATTGCGCAGGCTAACGGGGCGGCGGGGAGGGCATGTCGTTTCTTAAGTGCGGGTGAGATTACCACTTCAGGGTTAATTTCTACGGTGAACGAAGATTTATGCATCGGGTGCGGCAAATGCGAAGAGGTGTGCCCATATCAAGCGGTTGAGCTAAGAGAAATTGAGAAATCTTTTGAGGATGTTACAATAATCATTAAGAAATCGGACGTGAACTCTGCATTATGTAAGGGCTGCGGTACTTGCGGTGCTACGTGCCCTGTGGGAGCCATTTCCGTAAAGCATTACGATTTTGATCAGATAGGCGTAATGATAGACGCCTACTTATTAGAAAAATCTCGGGCGGAGTGATATAAAATGTCGAAATCAAAAACTAAAGAAGTTCAAAAGGAATTTGAGCCGGAACTATTGGTGTTCTGCTGCAACTGGTGTAGTTATGCGGGAGCCGACTTGGCGGGGGTTTCCCGATTTCAATACCCCCCGAACATCAGAATTATTCGGGTGATGTGCTCCGGGAGAGTGGACCCTTCTTTTGTGCTCAGAGCGTTAAAGGACGGTGCAGACGGAGTATTAATATCCGGTTGCCATATTGGAGATTGTCATTATATTTCGGGTAACGAATATACAAGGGATAGGTTTGAGAGATTTCACCCAATTATTATCAAACAATTAGGAATCAATCCAAAACGGGTACGATTAGAATGGGTAAGTGCATCGGAGGGAAAGCGATTTGCCGAGTTAATTACGGAGTTTACAAATGAAATCAAGAAATTAGGTCCGCTTTAACTTCAAATAAGTATAAAATAAGATATTGAATTCGTTGTTTTGTTAGAATTATTTATTTTTATTTAAGC
>CAZDJH010000037.1:0-15795 GCA_964505645.1 uncultured archaeon
AAAGCATTATTCCAATTATTTGTAGAATTATTTATGTTTTTTAGTTAATATTCAAACCATTCCTTTTCTATATGTGTTAGAAATTTAGATTTTTTTAGATGAATTTTTTCCATGAAAGAAAATCATAATCCATAATATATTATCCATAAAGATTCTATTAATCTGATTCCTTAGAGAAATCGGGTTTGATAAATAGTATATATAATATATATCATATAGGAGAGCAAGTACTTAAATGTTATCGCTGATTTGAGAGAAGATAAACAATATTGTTATAATTTGTTAAAATAAAAAATTAAAATACTTAAATTTGAAGAGATAATGGAATATTTTTATCAGACCTATAATCTGGATAAAGAGACAAATGATTTTATAAATAGAATTAAAGTTGAATTCAAAAAAGCTAAATCTGAAATAACACGGGAAATATTACGATATTTTATAAAAAATACGGACGGATTAAAACAAATAGTTTTCGGAGATTTAATTGAAGAATAGCCAGATCAACGTTTAAAGAATACTTTTAAGATTTAGCACTTAGGAGGTAAAATATTATGAAAATTGAAATTGTAAAAGATAAAGAGCCCATAGAAATATGTCCCAGGTGTAGATTTTTTGATTGTATGGAATACAATTGTGGCTTAGGTTGGGAGGCTTTGACGAAGGAAAACATTCACAAGATTAAATATTTGAGAGTTTTGAATATTTAAAAAGTCCAATGTGAGGGATTGCATATAAGAGTTCAATGCAAGCACTGTGGAAAGAAAACTGAATATAAACCTCGTGGTAATAAGATATCTGACAAGCCTAGACCCACTTGTAGGCACTGTAAGAGGAGGTTTCATATATCAATATTATTTTTATTCTTTTTGGTGCATTAGAGAGCGGAAAAATCGAATTTATTATTGGAAATATACTTCATTTTGTTGGTTTGGCACTATTGATAATCGGGATTACACATTGCTGGGATGCTCTCCTTGATGAGCCGATAACTAAAAATATTGCTCCATTAGGAGCAACAGAGTCCCCCCCCTTTGGCAACGGTAAGACCCGAAAGTCCTCCAGCAATAATAATAGTCTCATATATTCTCTATTTTTATTCATTATTCATTATTCATTGTTAAAATCATTCAATCTAATAATATCCGAAACTGCTTTCTAACAAATTGTAATTCATTTTAAACTTTTATCATTATATATATATATAAATAAATAGAATACACTCAATATGACCCTTTCAATTGGATTACAAACCGTGAATCACTTAGGGATTGAAGAGATCTTACATAAAGTTAAAGACCTTAATCTTTCCGCGTTTGAAGTCTTTTTTGACAAGTACTTGCCGAAAGATATTTCGCCGTATTGCAGAGATTGGTTTAATAAATTGAATGATGATCCCGGCTTTACACTAACGATTCATGGACCCCTTGAGGACATCTCAAATTCTTCTTGGCTTGAGATCATGGGCGATTGTTTGGAATTTGCCCACCAATATGGGGCTAAATTATTTACAATTCATCCGGGTCTTGATCTCTCAACATTTCTCAAAAAGGCACAAAAATTAGTTGAAATGGCCGTAAGAGATTATGAAGGGATACAAATTGCCATTGAAAATATTCCTTCCACCCCTGCAGATGTAATGAATAAAATCCTCGGAGAATTAAGAAAATATCGTAATGTTGGGCTCACTTTTGATATAGGTCATTCGCAGCTGGCACCGATCTCCCCCCGAGAGCAGAAAAGAAGTGCGGTTGATTATTTAAAACGATTGAAGGCGCCCATACTCGAGTGTCATGTCCATGCAAACAGAGGAGAACAAGATGAACATTTAAGTATTTGCGATAAATCAGGGGTTATTGATGTAGAGCGAATTATTTGCACTCTCATTTCTCAAAAACATTTTAGAGGGCCCTTTATTTTGGAATACTTTAGGGGAAATATGAAGAAAGATGTACAATATATCAAAAAGTTGATAACTTAAGTTAAGAAAAGTGGGTTCTTAATTCTTCAAACATTCCAGCTCCGACTTCATTATTATCTAGGTCCCTCATTGTAGCCATCTGTTCAAAGAGTTCGGTATATCCATCTTCAAAATCTCTGGCAAATCTCATAAAACTTGTATTAGTGAGCCTTTTCGCCCGTACATTGTAAGTGATCCCATCAGTAGCGATGAGCGTGTAATCAGTAATTAAGGGGCTATTAAACGCATCATTATCATATTCAACATCAACTTCTACATTTTTGAGGGAAACATTCTTTTCGCCATTCCAAAGATATCCAGAAACTTCGGCTTTTCCCTTTATATAGTCTTTCCGAAACCCACAAGACCAATCTTCAAAATGAAAATGACCGGCATACCATTTTTCAAATTCATGCCAATCACGGTATCCCCAGCTTTTATCTCTTTGACCAAAACCACTTAATTGAATCTCTTTTCCCTTCCGCAAAATGAGGCTCCCATTGATGCGTCCCGTCGATTCAAAGTGCTGATGCCAAGATGCAGAAGAATCTTTTCCGAAATAATATGGTTGGTGGCGATTCTTAAATGTGAGGTTAAACTTATACGTTCTAGAATTATATTCAATCTTCCACTCTTTAAGAGGCTCTATCATAGTGTAGGTAAGCTTTTTATCTTTTAACATACTATTTATGTCATTTTTATCGTAATGGGAAAGATCTGGTTCCCGATAATATACTTCCCTTTTATTATCGATAAAAAGAATGAATACGAATTCTCTTTTTTTCTCATTAGGAAGGATCCCTAAGGTACTAAATCCAGAAATGAGGTTATTGTAATCAACCCAATTAAAATAATAGGACTCTCGCCACTTAAGTCTCTGGTCTGGTTCATGGAGATAGTCGTCGGATTCACTAGCGAGTTTATCGGTTCTTTCAGAATTCATTTTATTAATCCTCCGCCATCAAGTAAAGCGATGGGCCTCCCTTTCTTTTTTTACGTTCCGTTCTAAAATGTCTTGCAATTCCGGGATCAAAATCTGTATCCATAAATTCTGGAATATATTTATTCATCGTCCGATCCGTTAAATCCCAGTCAATTTGATCCGTGATCCCCACAAAATTTGTATATCTCGCATATCCATAGGCATAGGCATAAGCGCCAGCGATCAGCTTTTCTTTTCTGTTCCATTGAGAAAACTTAATATATAATTCCTTTTGAGCATTTTTAGCATAAGTATTGAATTTTTCTAAGATATCCAAATCGAGCGGTTTAACTTTCTCTCCCTCCCTCGTTAATAAAGCCGCACCAGTAATCCTATCCGTGAACGTCTTAGGTGTGGTTTCCATGGATGCAAAGTTGTCAAATTTTGTTTCCACATTTTTTAGGGTAAAGGCAAAGGCGATATTGGAATGAGGAGCTTCCGCTTTCGTCTCCGACCACGGGAAATGGGGTTTTCCACCATCATACAAGTGCATTATTTCCCGAAAGACTAATATCTCCTCATCATTTATTTGATAGGGGCCGTGATCACATAGTTTAGCTCTTGCCTCACACTCATCTAAGAAGGCCGTTACTTCTAGATTTGCCATAGTTCTCTTAATAGTTGTAATCTCCTTTTCATCTACTTTCTGGACTTGTTCCAATGTCCAATCAATATCTTCTTGATTGAGCGCTGGATTTTTCCAGTTTAGATCGCTTACAAATAATTTATTATCTGGGAAATAGGAAGATGCCAATCTCTTCCAAAAGTCGAGTACAAATCGCGTTTCCTCCCTCCTTTCCTTGGGCACTTTGCTGGGGTCTCCACTCTTTCGATGGATCTCTCCCATCCGACCTTCCATATAATAGAGCGGTATATAAGTTATAGTCAACGCGTGAAGTTCGGATAGGATCTTTCTGCTTTCCTTGCCCATTTGTTCCGGAGTCGTTTTCTCTGCAACTTGCTTTAAGACATTATAGAGCATATCATATGCATTATAGAATGAAACGCAGATATAGGCAGTCACGGGGAAGAGTTGAGACTCCAAAAGACCTCTTTTTTTAATTTGATCGTCTAAAACTTCTGAAACATGATAAATTAGTTCATTAGCTTCTTTCACATTCATAAATTAAAGTAATTAAATTTTTATTTTTATAAAAGTTTATTATGATATCTTAAGAAATAGGATTAAATAGGTAAGTAAAAGGGGTTTACACTGAAAGTAATCGGAAAAGGGTTATCATGCGCTTCAGAAAAAGAAGCGATCGGGGAATTCAAGATAATCGAAACTATACAAGATGTAATCGCTTTATTCGATAAAGCCCATGGTAAAATTTGTTTTGTTGAAGACGCCGGAACGACTACCTTAGGCCCTATAATGTCTGATTTGAACGGAATAGTCTGTACTACAGGCGGGGCAGGCTCTCATCTCGCTATCGTTTCGCGCGAGTTTGATATTCCGTGTATTATGGCACTTGAGTTAAAAACCAAAGATATTAATCAATTTGATGAAATGAAAGTAAAAATAGCTACTGAGAATAGCGACCAAGGGATTTTATATCTAATTGATTGAGTGATTAATTATATCAAAAAAAATATGGACTTTGTTAAGTTTTTCTCTGATTGTGAGTTTAATATAGATTTATTGGGAGGGAAGGGGTCAAATTTAGTTAAACTAAAAAAAAACAAGTTTAATGTTCCCGATGGCTTCATAATCACCAGTCAAGCATATCTTGAATTTATTAGCCGATCCAGGTATAGAGATAAATTAAACCCATTATTATGTACCGAATTAAATCCTAAAGAAATTTTGACATGTTCAGATAAGATTCAAGATTACATACTGAAATCAGCCCTTCCAGAACAAGTTAAAAAGGAAATAAAGGAAGCATATAAGTTATTTCTTGAGAAATTCACGGAAGAGGTTTGGTTTTCTGTTCGTTCTTCGGCAAATATTGAGGATGGTGATAAATTTTCCTTTGCGGGACAAGCAGATACATTCCTCTTTAGGAAGTCATTATCCGAGATCTATGAATCTGTTAAAGCTTGTTGGACATCACTCTTTTCTCCCCGTGCATTATTGTATTATACTCAAATGGAAAAATTAGGGCAAAATATTGTTTTAAATCAATTATCGATGGCAGTTATAGTCCAAAAAATGATTGATTCAGATATATCTGGAGTTTTGTTTACTGCAAATGTATTAAATAACAACCCGAAAGAAATGCTCATTAATTCCACGTGGGGGCTCGGTGAGGCATTAGTTAGTGGAATTGTTACTCCGGATACTATTTTATTTGATAGAGGGACCAAAAAGGTGGTTAAAAAAGTAATTGGAAAAAAAGAAAAGAAAACTATACCGGATTATGAGAATTCCAAGACGAAAGTTATTAAAACAGACCCCCAATTACAAAGAAAATGCTGCCTTACGAAAGAACAGATTTTTAATCTTCATAATAAGGGAGTTAAAATAGAACGCCTTTATGATTCTTTTCCTCAAGATATAGAATGGGCATTAAAGAATAATGAATTATTTATATTACAAACGAGACCTATCACAACATATAATAAAGATTTAATCAAACAATAAAAAATGTGGATGCTCTGCGAAATTCATCCCCTACATAAATGTAGGGGACTTCTTTCGCAGTCAGTTAAAAACTCCAAAACTTAACTCTACATATCATAGAAAATCCATTTTTTATCCTTATTGAATATTATGTTAGAAGTCTTCTATTAAATGATAAATCTTGTTTGATGATGATCATAAGAGGGCTGGAAATTGTTCGTGTTAATACTTCTGCTTCACAAGGAAGCATCTTTGCTGTGATTTTTGAAGTTTTATTTATAATTTTTCTCTTTACGCAGCCAAATTCTACGCTCGGTGTGATGAAACCCCCCTGGAGAATCGAATATAAGCCATTCATTCAAGGTTGGATTATCTTATTATTGATATTATTTTTAATTACGGGAGTAATTTTTGGACGCGAATCATTAAAATCAGAAATACCAGAAATTAAGTTAAAGGGAAAATTCTTGATATTGGCATTTATTACATTTATTATTGGCGGAATTCTTGATACGTTGGTCACTACTGCAATTTATCAAATCGTCATCAAGCGCTCATTTTTAATCTTAGCTTCCTTCTTATTCTATTTAGGGTTTATCTTGCCCGATTGGGTAAAAAAGCTCCTTCTAAAAGAAGAGTGAAAGCCTAACTTTTAAAAAAAAAGGTAAATATTTTTCAATAAAAAATGGTGGTTTAATCGATAGTCTTGATTCGCTTTGAACTTCTGGGAGGGATCCGCTGATATTTTACGTCTGGATACCCTATCGTAAAGGCACATAATACATTTCCCCTTGCTTTTGCTAAACTCTTCACCTTGGGATCGATCATCATTGCCATTTGTGTCCACCCGATATAGCATGTTCCTAAGCCCAACGCTTGCGCAGCAATCCGCCCGTAGGTGATGATATTACCGATATTAAAATGGTTTATCACCATCGGCATGGATGTATACACCACTATCACATGTGGCGCGTCATAAAAAGCAGGAGCCTCGTAATGTTCGGACATAACTTCAAACTCTTCTTTATAGAGGGGGCCCCATCTTTTATCTTTGCTTAAAGCATTTATTACCGCAATACTCAGCTTTTTCATCTGTTCTTTATTAGAGATGATCGTAATATTTTCGGAGCGCATATTGGCTCCCGTTGGCGCATACTGCATTATATCAGTAACTTTCGTGAGAAGTTCTTGGGGCACTTTTTGCGGTTTATAGCGCCTCACAGACCGTAAGGACGTTAAAGATTTGTATATCTCGTCATAAGAAATCAACTTTTCTGGATGTTGGATTCCCTTAAATTCAAAACTATCCCCCATTTTTTCGTATTTAACAGCATCAACTGGGCACACGGCAACGCAATGACCGCATTTAATGCAAGCGCCTTCAAGATCCTCGTATATAATTTCTCCACCTTCACCGATACTAAATAACATACTAGGGCATTCCTTTATACATTCCTTGCATTTCGTGCAAATTTCATGGTCTATTCCTATTATTCCCATACAAAAACTCAATATTTAGTGGTATTAGTTCATACTGATAATATTAAAAAAAAGAAAATAACAAATATTTAATGATGATATTCGATTCATATTTCGAATTTATTTATTTCTCATAGCTATTGGGGTCGCCGCCCCCTTCTAAATATTCTGCATAATTCTTTAAACTAGTGAGAAGGACATCCGCAGCAGTTACTAAAATCTTTTCGTGATCTGGATTGGAAAACTCCCCCTCAAGGGATGCCTCTGATTTATCCCCTTTTGCTTCGAAAGAATAAATCATTTTTGTCATTAAGGGATTTCCCTCCACATCATATGCGATCTTTTGATTCTCAATATCCTCCGTCAGTATCAATGTTAAATCTCCGACAGTAGTATCATAGGACGCCTTTTCATCTGAAATAATATCAACTCCCTTTACGGTAATATTCCAGGTGGAATTATCCTCCCTTGCTTTCATGATCTTATATAGTCTCTCTACGGGTGCATTAATTTCTTTGGTTACTTTCGTGCTTGGCATAATCTTAACTCTTATTATTTTATTAATTAAGTTATATTATTTTCAAATCATATTTATATTTTTATATTTATATTTAATCTTTGCAAACCGATAGAATTAACTATTCAAGTCTTATCATTCAAGTCTTATCATTCAAGCCTTATCATTCAAGCCTTATCATTCAAGCCTCATAAAATAATTAAAAATGAAGAGATTCGTGCTGAAATAAGACACGATAATCAGCCCAATTAATTTTAAAATGAAAAAGGGAAAATACTTAATAATTTCATATTCATCTCCAAAGAACGCTTTAAAGGGATCTGAGACAATCTGGGAGACGCTTGCCGTACCTATAAAAAAAATAAGCGCACCAACCCCAAGCATAAGGGAAACTTTCCGAATTTCGGGATATTTTATTCCATTGTAAATGAAGGTAATGGGTATGAGTAATGAGATGAAAAATGATGCAAACAACAAAATGCTAAAGATTCTGAACTCAATGAGAGTATTAATGGGATAGAATAAAATTATTATATTTGCGATGAGGACAAAAATACTTGGGATACATTTAAATTTAAACTTAAATATTGCTCGTTCGATAATAAATAAAATAAAGGCGACTCCTATACTCGAAAAGAAACACCCTAATTTCCAGAAGATCACATTTTCTGGAAGATACTGGAGATATGGGTCGAACTGAGTCAAAAAGGAATCAAAGATCATATAAAACACGCGGCTTACAAATAAGCTTACCACAAATACAAAAAATCCAAATAAGAAATCAAGTTCTAAATAGCCTAGATTTTTACGCTTTTCGTAAAGGGTTTTTCCCAAATAAATAGCAAGAATTGCCTTTCCAATCAATAATATTATGGTTAGAATAAAAAAAACGTTATTTTGAAAGCTTGTTATAGGCATTTTTTTTGATTTTGTTATGTTATCAAAAGTTATAAATTTGATATTATAATAAGATCTTGTAATTAATAAAACTTTAGATATAATTAATGCAATATGTGAATTAAATTTATAATAAACTATCGTATACTTTAAAATATACCTATTGAAAATACTTTAAAGTGAATATATAATATTATGATTAGCCCATTTACTTTTGCAAGTATCCCACAAATAATATTTGGACCTGGAAAGTTAGCAGAACTCTATGATATCATACCCGATTTTGGAAATAAAATACTTTTTGTTACCGGTGGTAGTTCATTAGAAAAATCAGGCACATGGGATGTGATAATAAATAAAATGGACGAATTAGATATAGATTATTCCCATATTTCAGTCCCAAGCGAACCATCTCCAATTATTATTGATGATGCTGCAGAAAAATATAGGAAGAAAGGAAGAAAATTAGATCTTATTATCGGTATAGGTGGAGGTTCTGTTATGGACGCGGGCAAAGCCATTTCTGCGATGATCCCCAAAAAAGATTCGATAAAAAACTATTTAGAAGGAGTGGGGTCGAAAAAACCGGACGGAGAAAAAATCCCTTACATTGCTATTCCAACAACATCTGGAACGGGGAGCGAAGCAACGAAAAATGCCGTAATAAGTAAAGTAGGCGAGGATGGTTTTAAAAAGTCTCTACGACATAACAATTATATTCCGAATGTTGCAATTATTGACCCCGATTTAACGCTTTCATGCCCACCTTCTGTCACCGCGGCTTCTGGAATGGATGCTTTTTCCCAACTTTTAGAGGCCTATGTCTCGACGAATGCTAATCCCATGACGGACGCGTTAGCATATAGCGGTATAAAACACATTAAGGATAATCTTGTGCCAGCTTGCACAAACGGTGCCAGAGATATTGAGATTCGCTCGAGCATGGCATATGGGGCACTTATATCCGGAATTTGCCTTGCAAATGCGGGTTTGGGGATTGAACACGGATTAGCCTCCTCTATAGGCGGTTTCTTCGATATTCCGCATGGAGTGGTTTGCGGAACGCTTTTAGGAGTGGGAACCAAATTTAATATAGAAAAGTTAAAAGAAAAGGGTTCGGAAGGTTTTAAATCCCTACAGAAGCATGCCCAAATTGGTGCTTTATTTATAGATAAGAAAAGTTTCGATAAGGATGAAATGGATAAATATTTAGACCTTCTAATCAAAACCATTGAAAAATGGACAGAAGAACTGCAGATCGATAGGTTAGGAAAATACGGGATTACCGAAGACGATTTAGATAAAATTGCTCAGAATACGGGGTTAAAAAATAATCCCGTCCATCTAACTGATAATGAAATACAACATATCTTAAAAAGGAGACTATAATTTTCTTTTATTACTCTCTTTTTCTCCTTTCTTGGTATTTCTGTTAAAATTCTCCTTTTATCATAATAAAATTATAATGAAAATACTTAAAAACCTTAAATTATATTTTTTAATTACATTTTCCATCTAAAAAGTGATAAAAGTGGATGTAGATATCCGATGTCCAATATGCTCGGAATCTGGTAAGATAGAAGTTTCCAAGAAAGAGTTGGGAAAAGCATCGAGGGGATTGTTATCAATAAGTCTTCCTGAAAATGTCGTGTGTAAGCATTCATTTGTGGCATATATTGATAAGAATTTTAAGGTAAGAGATTATTTCGTACCAGACTTTGAAATAAACTTCCGTGAATTAGGTCCTATCTCGTCCATAGAACAAGAAAAAACGGAGAAACAAGAAGAGAGTATCCTCCCGGGATTGCCCGCTAATTGTAAATCTGGGGATATGATCGAACAAGAATATAAAAATGATACGCTTTTATCCTATATTTTCTCGCTTGAAAAAACTAAAGGAGCACAAGAATTAGTCTCCTTTTCAATTTTATTGAGGAAGAATCAAAATATGGAACTATATAAGTTAGTCATCCAAGAATTTATAAAAATCTTAAAGAAAAACAAGTTATTAAACGAAAAAACCCTAAAAACCAATCAAAAATCTGTTTTTAAATGTCTCAATGACGAGAGTGATTTAGATCTGGATTATATATATATTCCGTTCTCCAAAATCTTTAAGGAAAAGAAAAAGGAACTCAAAAGGATAAGGCAGCGAGATATGAAGGGGAGTTTCTTTTAATCATTTTAGTATTTTATAGTTGTTTTGAGGAAATAAATGCTTTTTTTAATATTACTTACTATAGTTATAGAGACTCCAATCTCAAGTCTTAATTATATTTAAGGTTTTCAATTTTAAATCAAAAACATAAATTTGTAGGAAAAATTTTTAATCTTAAAACAACTATTTAAATTAATTACAATACTAAGGAATAAGAAAAATGCTTCAATTAAGAAAATCTTTTAGAAGTATATATCCGAAGCAGATGTTATCCCTTAGTTTACTTTTGAGTATATTAAATTTACTCTTATTGTTATTATAAAAACCCTCTTAATGTCTTTTAAGATTTGGAGGAAAAAAATCTTATAGCATTAAGCGGGAAAGCAAACTATATATAAATTAATTTAGGAAAGGAAAAAAAATGACCGAAAAACGAAAAGAAATTGATGTTTCAAAAATGATGGGAAAACTAAGAAATCAACTTAATCTTCCCGATAAGGCGTATTTCTTTGATACAACGCTCCGAGACGGGGAGCAAACCCCGGGAATCTCATTTACACATGAAGAAAAGCTTTCAATTGCGCGAACTTTAAACGATCTTGGGATCGATGTGATTGAAGCGGGATTTCCTGTCATTTCTGATGGAGATTTTACAGCATGTCGAGATGTAGCCAATCTTGGATTGGAATCCGAGATTATTGGTTTAGCTCGAATGAAAAAACTTGATATTGATAAGGTAATCGAGGCAGATATGGATAGCATCCATGTATTTATTGCAACTTCCGAACTTCATATGAAGGAGAAGTTAAAAATGACAAGCGATGAAGTTATTGAAAGTATCGCTAAGCATGTAACATATGCCAAGGATCATTATAACGAAGTGTTATTCTCCGCCGAAGATGCCACCCGATCAGACTTAAATTTTTTAATAAAAGCCAATCAAACTGCGGTTGAACATGGTGCAACACGAGTGAACATTCCCGATACCGTGGGTACAATCTCGCCAAACGCTTTCGGATATATTATTAAAAAGAACTATGAAGTACTTCCAAAGGATATTCGGATTGCGGTGCATTGCCATAATGATTTCGGATTGGCAGTGGCAAATACGATAGCTGGTTTTGAAAATGGGGCATCAGAGGCACAAACTACCATCATGGGGCTTGGAGAACGTGCGGGGAATGCGTCTTTTGAAGAGACCGCGATGTCTCTATATGCTCTTTATCAAATTCCAATGAATATAAACACTCGACTAATCTTCCCAACCGCAAAACTTATTGAGAGTTATTGTGGAGGTAAAATCCGTATTGGTCGGCTTCAACCCTTGATCGGACAAAATGCCTTTGCCCATGAGTCGGGTATTCACGCCCATGCTATGATCGCAAATGCGAGGGCATATGAACCTATCACCCCGGAGCTAATCGGCATCAAGCGAACGGATAATGTAGAAGAGATTGTGAAAAAATCGATAAAACTGGGAAAACATACAGGCGGCCACGCACTCAAAGCAAAGTTAGAGGATTTTGGGATCCATCCCACAAATGAACAATTCTCAAAGATAATGGATGCCATCAAGAGATTTGGAGATAAAGGACATGAAGTGTCAGAAGAGGATTTCCTTGCAATAGTGAAGGATGTAATGGGAGAACTTCCACAAGAAGAAAAATATGTCATTATTGACGAACTCACGGTATTGACGGGGTCTGTTGTCACTCCAACCAGTACAGTAAGGCTTAAAATTAGAAATAACGGTGACTTTATTTCAAAAACAGCATCATCCGTCGGTGTAGGGCCTGTGGACGCGTCTGTAAAGGCAATAGTCAAGTGCTTCGAGCCGATGAGCAAAGTGAAGCTTTTAAGTTATAATATAGATGCGGTAACAGGAGGTTCTGACGCTTTAGGTAACGTAACAATTGAAGTAATGGACTTAGATTCCAATATTATAGTAAAATCCAGCGCAACCCACGAGGATATCGTAATGAGTTCGGTATTAAGTTTGGTTCAAGGTCTTAATAAAATAACCATGCAGAAAAATCAATAACCTTATTTTTACTTTTATTTTTTATTTATTCCTAACAATTTTTATTTTCAGTTATTTTAAGAATTTTTCAATCCGATTATAGACTTCCTTAAGTGTTTCCTCTTTCGGAAGAAAGGTTAGGCGAAGATGATTTTTGCCATGTTCCCCAAATCCAGAGCCGTATACTCCGCAAACACCTGTTTCTTTTAAAAGATCTATCGTAAAATCCTTGTCATTACTCCATCGCGGGAATTCCTTGAGTTCGATTTTTGGAAATAGATAAAAGGCTCCATCAGCATTAATACAATGTAATCCTTCAATCTGGCGCAATCTTTTATAAGAATAGTCCCTCCGATCTCTAAGTTTTTTAACCATTTTTTCGGTATGGGGGCCTGGATTTTTTAACGCCTCAATTGCCGCAAACTGAGCAATTGAATTGGCGCATAACCTTGCCCTTGCCATCTTCTCAATACCATTCTTTAAATCCGTTAATTGTCCATTAGGATCATAATAATAAATGTAGCCCATACGCCATCCCGTTGCTAAATGCGCCTTAGAAAATCCATTCAATCCAATAATGGGGACATCAGAACTGAGCGTTGCCGGACATGTATATTGCTTTTCAAATACGATTTGGTCATAAATTTCATCAGATAAGACCGGGATATCAAATTCTCCCGCTAAATCAATAATTTGCTTTACCTTTTTTTTACTATATAGCGTGCCCGTTGGGTTATTTGGCGAACTAATTAAAATTGCTTGGGTTTTTTCATTTATTTTATTCCTAATATCGTCTAGATTCGGCTCCCAATGGTTATGTTCATTCAATTCATATTCTACGGGAACGCCATCAAAAAAACGAGCGTAATTAAAATAGACGGGATAAGTAGGACCAGGAACCAAGATTTCATCCCCCTTTTCTAATAGCCCTGCTAATAGGAAAAAAATACCCTCTGTAACACCACTCGTAATTAAAATATCTTCTGGGGTTATATCTATATCATTCTTTTTTCGCTCATACTTGCAGACCTCTTTTCTCAAATCCGGAACTCCAAGCGAATCAACATAATAATTTTGACCTGCAAATGTTGCATCAGCTAACGCTTTTGATATATACTCAGGGGTCCTAAAGTCATAGATAACGGGATCACCGATATTAAGGTGAAATACTTCTTTACCCGATTTCTTGACTTGATTTGCTACGACGGCGATGTCACGAATAGCATATTCCAAATCCTTTACTCGACGTGAAACCATAAAATCACAAATTTTTATAAAGTATAATTTAAATAGAGTTTGATAGAAAAAAAAACTAATCAATTCTCTAAGTAAATTTAATCTAATATTAGGAATTTTTCAACTCTTTTTGACTGGTATAGGGAAGAATCTTGGAAAAAAAGAAGAGAGAAGAATTAATATAGAATTTGAGTAAATTAAGTCACTTTCGTCCCGTTTTCATAATAGAGAAGTCTGACCTCAAAAAAGGTTCCATTATGGAGGGTCATCCCATAAGAGGGTGGTGGGCCGGGATGTGCCACACTTAGATCCCCAATAATCGATCGCGTATGGGAATGCCTCGGACATATTAGCGGAAAAAGTGGATTCCATGGATACTTCATGGGAGACATGAAAGGCGAGGGGGGGTGCTTCTTTCGATAGATGCCATATAATTCCGTACCATTGTAACTTGCCGCAATCCCCGAAATAGTACTGGTAGTTACTTCTATATCAAATACATATTCTATCCAGTATCCAAAGTGATAATCCCCATCAACCCCCATAAGGCCCGATGTTTTGATCTTCCCTGTATTTATGTGGTTCTGCTTTATATTCATTAATTCATGATATTCTTCAATCGTGATATAAGGACCCATGGTCTTCCAGAAATTAACTACGTGGAACAAGGACACACCCATAAATAGTGATGAAATCCCCACAATAATCCCCAAACGAACCAACTTTTTTGAGGGAAAATTATCCCTTAAAATCTTTAGGACAGGGATTAAAAAAAGAGGGGAAATTAGGGAAATCGGAATAAAGCACATAAACAACATTCGATCCCCATAGCTTGTGGGAATAATAAACATCACAAATAAAAGCACTGCGAGCATCCCATAAACCCAGCTAAGAAAGGTTTTCCTCGTTATAACCGGCTTATGGGAAGGGGCAACACGATTTTTTAATCCTTTATAGAGGTAATAGGTGACCACAATAAGCCCTAAAATATAGGGAATAGTAAAATAGACCCAAAAGTTTGCGATAACTATTTGGTACTTTGCGGTCATTTGAATGCTGTTTAGATATGATTTTAAGCGATTCCATACCGTTTCTATGGTGAAGGGATAAAGGGTCATCAAAAGCCCAATAACTATCAAAGAAATGGCACCTAAAGCCATTAGTAAAATAATTTCCTTCTTTGGAACAGTTCTCGTCTTAAGGGACTTTGAAATAAGGTTAAATAGAAAGATCCCACCTAAGATGACGACCGCTATTAATCCCGGAAATATATGGGTTAAAAAGGTACAAGAAAAAAATATCCCAGTTAATATACCGTAGGATTTCCACTTATTTAAGTCCTCAAACCATAAGATGGCAAAATAAATAAAACATAACAAAAAGAATATTCCGGCATGGTTCTTCATAAAATCTTCAATTAACCTATAGCAATATACATTCACCGTAATTAGAAAGGCACTTAGCAGGCAAATTATATTATTTTCCATTTCTGTTTTATCTAAGACTAGGCGAGTCAAGAAGAATGCCGGAATTGCGATTAAAGAGGCAATTAAAGCCATTCCAATTTTAATGCCTAGATAGGAATCTCCCACCAAAACAACAAAAATAGTTAAATAATAAAAAACCAAGGGGGGATTATCAGTTTCAGGAAGGCCAGTACGGATTATTGCTCTCACTTGGATATCATAATACGGGCCATCGGGACTATAAGATAAGGGATACTGAGTGAGAGATATCATAAATAGAATAAAAGACAAGATGGTTACTGCAATCAATCCGATAATCCATAATTTGTTCTTTTTCAAGTAATCTAAGCTTTTTTGGATTAGTGATACTTGTTTTTTACTAACTCCTTCTTTCATTTCAGATTCCAATTATATTCAACCTATTTTATTATTAAATAAAGCTTATTACAAACAAATAAGAAACTACGAATTTTTAAATCTTTTCATAGATTTTTAAATCTTTTCAAATAGATTT
>CAZDJH010000038.1:0-4592 GCA_964505645.1 uncultured archaeon
ATACCGCTCCGTTGAAAGATTTTATAAATGATCCTTCTTTTGTAAAATTAGCCAATTTTTGGCATTTAATAAATATTGTTTGGACTCTATTTTTACCATTATTGGGCGAGAAAGCACCGTCCTTTAGGGCGATGATGAATGGCATTTCATAACTCATTAGTTCAATACCCTCATAATATTTCAATAGAATAGAGAAATATTAAAAATGATGAATGATACTGAAGTTCATCACCAATGTAGAGACTATAAGGGTTAGCGTTGGGAGAGGATGTAAGATTGATGGTATATCAGCAATCCCCGCTGAATTACGAATCCATCGCGCTCTAGGGCGTGGTAGTTCAATTGATTTCAATGGGTTAGGGGAATAATTGGAGATTTCATCCATCCTCACATCTTCTCTAATATTAAACAGAAGGGGATTCGGTTCCGCCAAATTTTTTCTCTATAGCCTTGCCTCTTTTAGCCATTTTCTCTAATTCAGCCTTATCAAGTTCTTGGGTTTCAAATATAATATGTTCGCAATCGTATTTTGAAAAATCATATTCAAAAATCTTTATTCCGAAGGAATCCTGCTCTTTCCATAATTTTGATCCCGGGTAGGGCGTCGCGATAAAAAAGTTAACCGTATCATTATCCGTTAGGGGTAATCCTTTAATGTAATCGATTGTTTTTTGGAATGTTTTTTTGGTCTCTCCTGGCAATCCTAACACAAAATAAGCTTGAACCGCAATACCACAATCTTTTAAAAACTGAAGCCCTCCTTTTACTTTTTGAGGATCTTGATATTTAAAATTTCTTTCTAACACTTTTTTACTCGCGGACTCAATGCCCGTAGCTATCACCCTACATCCGGCATCTTTCATTAATCGGGCTTCTTGAGCAGTGATATTATCCACTCGGAGTTCGCAGCCCCAAGGAAGTGAAAAATCGTTCAATATTAAAGTATATGCCAAATCTCGCAATAAACCCTTTTTTAAATTGATATTATCGTAAAAATTAACGAATTCATACATCTGAGACGAATCTATATCCCTTAATTCGTCTATAATTGAGGGTATGTTCCGAATTCTTGTTGATTTAAACAAATCTTGTCTGGAACAGAAAGAGCATTGATTAGGACACCCGCGATTCACAATAACATTCGCAACAGAATAATAATAATTAATAGGTGAGAGTTTGTATCGGGCAGGCATGGGAAGATTGTTTAAGTTGATAATTTCCTTATCCGCACCTGTATAAATTACTTTTCCTCTCTCATTTATATAGGCAATCTGTTTGACATTCTTAATTCTTCCTTCTATTTCACTGATTTTATTCTCATTTGAGCGTGAATTGAGCAATACCTCGGTTAGTCGTAGAAAGTTGTATTCTGCTTCTCCTATACAAATGAGATCAATCACTTTTTCAGTTTCATAATCTCTTTTCAATATATTATCATAAAGAAAGGATACATGGGGACCACCCATTACGATGTATTTTTCGGGAAATTCGGATTTAATATGCATCGCAATATTTCGGGCTTTATAAAAGGTGTTAGTTAAACACGTGATCCCGATGATCTTGTGCCCCCTTGATGCGTGTATAATTATTTCTCTTTTCCGGTTCTCACTGACCGCTAAAAACTGCTCGAGATCAAGCAGTTCTACATTAATATCGTTAATATCCAATATCGCTGCTAAATATAAGAGTCCGCTATTGGGTTCTCTAAAATAGCTTGTATTGAACTCAGTTGGTTTGGATGTCTTTGGATTAATGAGTAGAACCATAGTATATGTATGTCGTTCCTTTTTTAACTTATTCCTTCCTATCTTTCGTAATTCAAGATTGAACTAATAAGTATTGATTATTAGATATTGATGGAATTTAAAACCTTTTATCCTAATTCACATTCACTTCCTTAAGGAATAAATAAATTTTATTATTTATTATACATTTTTCAAAGTAATCTTACATAGCAACAACGATAATTAATTTTAGTAAAGTATAAAAATCATGTCGGAGACTGTATATAAGCTTAATATATCGGCAAGCGAAGGCCGCGCAAAGGGGCGGTCGAGAAAGATAACTATTGATGAAAAGAGGTTCACTCGGTTAATTGGAATGCAAATCGGCGAGACCTTGAAGGGGGGCTTGATTGGATTTCCCGACTTCGTATTTGAGATAATGGGAGGCAGTGATTCCAGCGGATTTCCGATGATAAAGTCTATACAAGGTCCCGTAAAGCGTAAAATCCTTGTATCGAAAAAACGCCCGGGTTATAAACCAAAAAGGAAGGGACAAAAGAAACGAAAAACAGTACGCGGTAATGAAGTTACCGATGATATGACTTTAGTTAACCTCAGAGTTATTAAATATGGAGAAAGTGAGCTATTTAATATCGACGAGCAATAAAAAATGGAAATATGACCTAATAGTTGTGAAATAACAATGCCAAGAAAATCAGTTTGTTCATTTTGTGGATACGATGTACCCATTGGACGCGGGTTTATGTATGTTAGGAAAGATGGACGGATATTACATTTCTGTTCTAAAAAGTGCAAAATCTCAATGTTGGAGCAGAAAAAGAATCCCCGTAAGACGCGTTGGACCAAGTTTTATGGTAAAGAGTAATCTTTTTGTGTTATCTTCTATTAAAATACTCCCACCCGTTCTATTGAATATTATTTAATAAATATCTTTGGAAAAAAGGGAAACATTTTTAAAGATCGAGCAGTTCTTTTAATTCTTCAGCATTATCAACCAAATAGTCCGGGTTTTCTTCAGTTAATTTATCCTTCTGGGCGAGTCCACTCGCCACGCAAACCATTGTGACTCCCGCGGCTTTACCAGCCTGGATGTCGGTGGTCATATCCCCAATAAAAATGGCGTTGCTGGGGGCTATATCCCATTTTCCAATAATCTTAAGCAGTCCTTCGGGATCTGGTTTGTTATTGGAGACATCGTTAAAACCGATGATGGTGGGGAAATATTCCGAGAGGTCAAATTTTCCTAAAATATCTTCGGCATATGTGCTCTTATTATTGGTCAAAATTGCGAGTTTTATATCTTTATTGGACAAATCTTTAATGAGGCCTTCTATCCCACCAAAAAGAGTGGATTCCTCTCTATACTTATTAAATTGGTTGAAGAGAAAAATCATAATTCTAACTTTCTTAAAAAATGATAACCCTTCTAAAAAGTCTATTTTTAATAGATCATAAGATTGTAAAATAATCTGAGGCACAGGATGATGCTGAATATCTTCGATTAGATGGGCGATATCTTGGAGTACATTTTCAATCTTAATATTTAAATGATATTTTTCAACAGTATCCTCTACTGCCTTTTCCAACGCCTCGTTTATATCGTAAATAACACCATCGAGGTCGAAAATAATACCCTTATACTTATCCAAATTTATAGTCATCTTATAACATTATAAATATTCAATCAAATTAATTTTAATTGTATTGTTTTTATTATAATATTAAGTGGCTAATTGAATTAAGCAAACCAATCCCACACGAAAAATGTCAGACGATCAGAAAAGAGAGGAGGAAGAACTGGAACGCGACAATTATGAGGAATATATTAAGGAAATGGAAAATTTAAAGACGGACTTTTCAGATCTGGAAGAGATGGATTTAGATGAAATTCAAGATATGAAAGAAGCGATAGAACAAGTTAAAGAAGACACGCCTCCTGTCAATGAACCTTCTCAGACCGAGCAAGAGGTCCAATCCGAGAGTAGTGCTCCGCAAGTCGATGTTATAGACAAAAAAGAAGAGATGATGATGGATTTTTCCGACCTTGGGAAAATGGACCTAGACGAACTACTCCAAATGAAAGAGGGTATGGAGGCGGTTAAGGAAGAGGAAAAGGGAGGACTTGCGGATGTGAAGGGCAGAGAATCCCATGAGGGGACATCAGATGAATTGGAACGAAAAATTCAAGACGAATTGAGAAAGAAAAAGCAGAAAGAAGCACAACGGGAAAAAAAAGAGATCCAGACAGAGGAGGATTTTATAGACTACATTAAAGCGAAAAGAGATAAGATCTGGTATCATGCATTACATTATTTAGCGTTTGAGGTTGAAGATCATACTGCGAGCAAATATCTTTTATATGATGTGCTAAAAGAAGATACGAGTAAAAGCCCAATAGATCCTCTCCCTGAACATCAATTCTATTTTGGTTTGGGTTATATTTTACGCCTTAAAATAAAGCAGAATCAAATCGTGCGCTATTTAGGGGACGGGAAATTTCGAATCAAGTATGACGTTGATAAATTAAAAAAAATCCTGGAACAAGCCGGCGAACCAATCATTACTAAACCAACCATTGCATAAGAAAAGAAAAAAAAGATGTTTAAAGACTTTTTAGAGGATGACTTTTCTGACATATAATTGGGGTTATCCTTATTTATTTGACTCCTTTTAAATCTATTTTAATGTATTTCAATTTTTAATCATATTATTTTATGATAAATTTTGAGACTCTCTCTTTTTTAATTATTTTTGCTATTTTTAATAGTTCTAAATAAATATTAGTCAT
The DNA here is from genome assembly GCA_964505645.1 of uncultured archaeon. Classification (GTDB taxonomy): domain Archaea; phylum Asgardarchaeota; class Lokiarchaeia; order Sigyniarchaeales; family SOKP01; genus TEKIR-8. The sequence continues at coordinate 4,534 of CAZDJH010000038.1, forward strand.
GAAGATTCAAATCTCTTTAATTATACTTGCTGTAGGATTACTAATCGGTTGCTCTTCAG
>CAZDJH010000038.1:4602-15744 GCA_964505645.1 uncultured archaeon
TTAATTATTTTATCATTTCTAATTTCTTGAGTTATTAAGCAATCAAAATTAATCGCATAAATGTGCTGGTATTGTATATTATCAGAACAATTTCATATCTGTTTGGAATGTAATCGAGAATTTAAAAATGATTTAAAGTTAGCTATTTGTCCAAAATGTTTGGAGAAAGAAAAGAAGCGGTTTGAAATGGGTATATCTTCAAAATATGAAACCGTAAATAGATATTTAAGGGCACATTCAAACATATAAATATATTTCTCTTTCATTTTGTCTTTCTTTTTATTATTAAGTTAAAGTTTTATTATTAAGTTAAAGTTTTATTGTAGAATATATTATTATTTGTAGAGATGAGAGATGAGCCTGCGCTTTTAATCTTCGGTAATTCCAATGTGGGAAAAAGCACGATTACGAGATTATTATTACCACACCCTGGTTTGTATAAAGGAAAGATAGGCAAGACCCCCGGTAGCACCTTATTAATTAAACCTGTTTTTCAAGAAGGGATGCAATATCAAATCGTTGATCTACCTGGGTTCGGATTTCTTAAAAAAGAAAGTAGGCGAAGAGAAGAACATATTAAAAATCAGCTTGTTTCACATATAGAACATCATCATGATAAGTACTTTTTCGGTCTGATAGTTCTTAATGTGTTGCGCATTGAAGATGAGTTAAATAAATATTTTTATCAAAATCAGGACACCATTCCGCTTAGCTTCGAAATGATTACTTTTCTCTGCGAACATAAGATACCCGTTCTAATTTTACTCAATAAAATCGATAAAATATCTACTTTTGATGAAAGAAGAATAGTTAAGTTATTTATAAATACTGCGAAGAGATATGGGTTAAATATTGTTCCTTTAGAAGAATTTGGCTATAATTATCAATATGAGCTACCGTACTTAAAGTTTTCAGGACTAAAAAAAACAAATTTGGGACAATTAAAAAAAGCAATAGAATATTCCTATAGAAATCGCTAATGGGTAGTGATAATTAATGCTCCCGCAGTGCATATTTTATTAATCCATACATTACATTTAGTCGAGTCACCTTGTTTTTATAGTGCTTATAATCGTCTCCAAATTTCTTAATTAAATTTTTATCAAGAATATAGGTTTCGAGATATATCAAGACGCTAGCGATAATTCCCAAAAGAATCATGACCCAAAATTGCGACATGAGCACCAAGCCAATACCAATAAATATCCAACATAACCAGTAAGGATGACGAATTATCGCATACCTCTTTTTATTTTTGTTTAAGGGCTCTAAAATCTCAATGTGAATCATATAAGTAAAAAAGATATATTTATTAATTCTTTACCTTATAGTAGAATATTTATATGAAATATTTAATTATTATTGCTGACGGCGCTGCGGATATTCCAATTAAGGAACTCGGAGATAAAACAATCTTTGAGTCGACAGATACACCTTACTTGGACTTTATCGCTCAGCGGGGGAAGATGGGATTATTAAAAACCGTGCCTGACGGCATGCATCCTGGAAGCGAATGCGCTAACATGAGCATCATGGGCTATAATCCCGAGACCGATCTCACTGGCCGTGGCCCACTTGAAGCATTGAGCGCGGGAGTTCCCTTGGGAAAGCAAGATATTGCCTTCCGATGTAATCTAATTACGATTGGCGAGGGTTTGATAAAAGATTATTCCTCGGGACATATCACAACGAAAGAAGCCATTCCGTTAATTAAAGAATTGCAGCAAGAGTTAGGAGGCAACGGAGTGGACTTTTTTCCAGGTGTTCAATATCGCCATATTCTTAGGCTAAAAGGAGAGGCCTTTTCTGAACATATCAGGTTGACACCTCCCCATGATCAACTTAACAAAGCATTTAAACAATTCCTTCCAAAAACTAATAAAGATAGCACTGAAGCGGCCGAATACACTGTCGAATTATTGAATCAATTAATAGAAGCGAGTCATTCAATCTTGATTAATCATGAGGTTAATAAGACACGACAGCTGCAAGGAAAAAGATTGGCAACCCACATTTGGCCTTGGGGTGGAGGGAAGACCCCCCAAGTTAAACCCTTTAAGGAAAAGTATGGATTAAATGGTTCAGTGATTTCCGCCGTGGACCTCATCTTCGGATTGGGGATAGCAGCAGGATTAGAGCCAATACATGTTGAAGGGGCAACTGGACTCCCCGATACAAATTACCAAGGGAAAGTGGATGCCGCACTAAGGGAATTGGAAGAAAATGATTTCGTGTACCTTCATATTGAGGCAATCGATGAAATGGGACATACGGGGATTCCTGAGAAAAAAATAGCTGCTCTCAGGGATTTTGATCGATTCGTGGTAAAACCATTTCTAAAGGCAGAAGAAAAATTTGATGAAAAATTAAAGATCGCAATATTGCCGGATCATCCAACCCCTTGCGCCTTGAGAACTCACACAAGTGAACCTGTACCTTTTGCGATTTATGACCCTTCAAATAAATCGGAAGTGCACCAAGAAAGGATATTTTCCGAAAAATATGCCAAAAAAGGAGAATATGGGCTAATTGAAACGGGAGAAGAGTTTATGCCCCTTTTTCTGGAATGAAAAAATCTTCCTTCCCAATTTATGGTGTTTTAATAACGGGGTCTTTCTTTTCAGGCCAATTAACGGCAAACAAAAAGTCCCTACTGGGTTGATTTTTATAAATTATGGGAAACCCGCTTCTTCTTTCGAATTCTTGGGCTATCTTTTCTAGATAAGTGTAGGATGGAAAATAGTATTGTGGGGGTTGTTGACTCTTTAGACGGGCAGAAACTTCCAAAGCCTTCCCTTGTAACGTAAAGCCTTTAATCTCGAAGAAGTTAGGGTTTGCATCTTCTATAATCTTAATATAATTATCAAGGTAAGCCTCTCGGAGATTTAAATTTTTTACGGCGGTTAATCTAATTAGAGTTCTTGTAGGTATAGATTCTATCAATTCAAATGTTTCGTTAATTTTTTCCCAACCGTTCTTTACCATAGGTCTGCAAGTTTTCTTATAAACTTTTTCGTTTGGTGCCGGTAGAGTGAAGTAAAATTGAGACGGGAGGGTATCAAGGGACTCGATTTTATCGGGAAGGGTGCTGTTCGTTACGATAAAGGTGGTCATCTTTCTCTTCTTAAACTGATGGACTAGCCCCGACATCTTGGGATAGAGGAGAGGCTCTCCATCGAGAGAAATAGCAGCGTGATTGGGCTTTAATGCTTCATTATGGGTTTGCATGACCTCTTTCGGAGTAGTCAGCTCACGATTGATCAATAGTTCGATTTCATCTCTCGAGCTTAATGAGTTTTTAATATCATCATCCAATTTATAAGCGTTCCTATCACCACTTACCAATTGGATAAAGTTTTGATTTTTTAGTAAGTTCAAAGCTCGATGGGCTTTACTCTTGCTTATATTGAGATTTTTTGCGATTGCATCCAAGTCCTGGAGGTCTTGATTTTTGACCATAAGGAGAAGGCTATCTATCATAATTTCATAATTGATTAAATAACGCTTCAACGGGAGGTGGTTCTTTATAATATTTCGTTGATGTCGCATCATTTCTTTCACTAATTCGCCGGGATCGTCTGGTTCCACAGAAAATTCGGCTCCTAAGGATACAGATGAATCCCTCCAGCAGAATACGCATTGATGATTGCAAAACGGCAATGAAGGTGTATTCTGAAGGCATCTGTGGCTTTCGATTCCAAATATTTCCTTATAACAATTTCGATTTGCCCTTCCGGTCATTAATTTCTGTTCGAGCCAGTGGCATGGAGAAATACCAGAATGTTTGTTTTTCCCCAGTATCCTATAATTTGATTTAATATAGGATTGAATGAATTCGCTGGGTACTTGCATATAATTATCGTCCCGACTAATAGTATTGTTCATTTGCTCATCAAATTAATCTATCTTTATTTATACTTTAACTTAATTCTTAAAAAATATAAGCTATATCAGTATTGTATTATCCATAAAAATGATTAAATTAACTAAAAATTGATGGAGAGATAAATTTAAAATGAACAAACTAAAATATAGTCGTATTTATTTAGAACGGGATATTTAACATGATTAGGAATTAAAAAAATCTAAGAAACTAAAATCTTGGATAGTCTCCCGCATGAAAATGAAGATAAGGACGCAAGACAACGGGCAATGGATAAGACACCAATAAGCATAACAGAGTATAAAATGAATCTCGGCATTAATGGGGGTTAACGCGAGAAAAATAAGAGTTAGAAAGTACGGGATCGAAAAACAAGATACTATTAATAAGATTTTTGCAAATTTTTGCTCCTTTTTGACTTCTGCCTTATGGGTCGCCCAGTACCATAGTAAGAGGTATGCGATTACATCGCTCATACAATCGAACGCAGTCCATACATTCATAAGTTGGGTATTGAAGACCGTTTCGTAAATGGATTCTGCTCCGGATCTATAAAGCCAACCGGTCAGCGAAAACCTCTCAAAAGTAAAAGGTGCAAATATCGCCACATATCCGTCCAAAAGATCATATAAGATATGGGTGAGCATGCCGAATGCAATTCCAAGAGATACCATGAACACCCATTTATAATCTTCTTTTATTCGAGATATTAGAAATCCCCCTAAGAGAAGGATCCCAATTGCCAAGAATCCGTGTGTAAAAGTTCGATGTATATATGCTGATTGACCGAGGTCCCCGCTTATAATATATATAATCATCGAAAAAAGGATATCAAAGTCAGGGATAATGCTACCGAATACAATACCCCATTTAACTCTTCTATACTTTTCATTTCTTATGAAACTAGCAAATATCAATCCAGATAACAAGTGAAATCCGCCTGTCGTCATAAAAAATCCCTTTAGGTTATTATTTCTTGATTTAGAATAACTTTATAAGTTCGATAACAAAAATACAATAGTTTTAATATATTATAATTTAAAAATAAATAGAACAATGATTAATCGATTAAAATCGGAATTACTAAATGTGGGGCTGAAGTTTATTAGTATCGATGAGAAGATTATTCGCTTGTTTTTAGAGACCGCACCATCCAACGTCAATGATATTGTTATTTTACCCACCACTAAAATGGTGATGAGTAAGGTTGTGAGGAAGTTGCACAATAAACAAAAAAAGGGACAAGTATACAACGGATACATAAATGGCGTTAGAGTGAGTGTGATTCGCTGCTATATGGGTTGCCCGAATATGGCAATAATAATGGAAGCCCTTCAGCGAACTGAGGCAAAAAAGGTGGTACGGATAGACTTTTGCGGTGGGATCACCGGTTTGCAAAACGACGTAAAGGGGGGTGATATAATTATACCTAAGAGATGCTATTGTGGCGATGGAACCACCCCGCAGTATATTATACATTATGAAGCCCTTTCTAATAAATTAGACACTGTGGACAACCCTCTTGAGGATTTTTTAAAACTCATAACGGGTAGCCAAAAAATATATATTTCCAAACCTAATAAAACTTTAAGTAAACTGTTATATGCTCAAGGGAAAGATTTATATTCCTCCCAAGTGAAACAAGTCGATTTATGGACTACTGATGCGCTTTTTTGTGAAGGTCCCGAGTTTCAAAAGGCTATGAAATTAATAAATATTGAGGCAGTAGATATGGAATCAAGCGCCTTATTTTTACTGGGGGATCTATATAACCTCCAAACCACTTCAATTTTATCAATCTCAGATTTACCGGGAACAGAATATGACTTATTTCATTCTAATAAGGTGCATCCAGAGATGGAAAATGGTATAAAAAGAGCAATAAAAATTCTAGAAGTGTCTCTTCCAAAGTTGTGAACGTGATAGAATCAGAGCCCCCTTAATAATTCGGAAAAGTTTGGTTCCTTAAATACCTCGTTATATTTCTTAAGGAGTCCGATATTAATCACATGAATTTTTTTTCCTTTACTATTTTTTGATTCCTTAATGATGTCTAAATTTTCCATCTTATTAATATGATATGAAATAGTGCCGGGGTAGACATCCAGATCTTCGGCAATTGTCGTAATCGAAACTGCCTCATATTCGAAAATCTTTTCTATAATTTGCGGAATTAAGGGATTGAAAAATAATGCCTTGTATTTATCAAAATCGGTTGGGATATCTTTAATAAAATAATGAAGCCGTCGTCCAATTTTTTTAGACCTGATTAAATCAAAATTCTCTAAGGTCATTATGTGCTTCAAGAAGGGAGTGCGGGTAATTCCCAATTCATCCTCAATTTTTTCATCACGGGCGTGAACTCCGGGATATTTTTCAATGAAATCTAATATAGCCTTTAATTTCTCATTATTTAAGATTTCTAGTTTTGTTCTCCGCTCATTTGTAACGATCCAATTTTTTTCCTCTAAGCTCCTTATGGATAAAAAGATATCTTCTTTGCTATACCCTTTATTATATGCTAACTTTGAAATACATGTCGCATATAAGTTTTCAATTATGGGATATTTTTGGATTTGCATTTGAGATTTTATTTCGAACTCCGAATCATACCGTTTTAACTTTAATACCTCTTTTGCGATTTTTAAGACATCTTTCTCTATTTCAGATAAACCCTCAACTATCTTTACCTCTTCGGGGGTTTTTTCTTCTTTTTCGGCATTTTCCTTCCCCCTATCTAAAGGGACAAAATCTTCTTCCCTAAATGAACTCTCCTCTAAGATCGTATTTTTTTCCTTCTTTTCCGATTCCTTTTTCTTTTCTAGCGACATTTAAATTTCGATTTCTATTCTAGGCGTATTTTTCTAAATAATTTATAAAGCGCAATTGCTCATCGCGATCTAAATACTTCAGTTCATTTACTAATTCTTGATAATGCTCTGGTTTTACATTGGGAAGATGCCTTATCCTTTCTACTAGGCTTTTCGGAATCTGTTCGTGATATAAGTTCACAAGGGCATCAATATATTCAACTTGTTTCTCCCTGCTTAAAAATGTTAATTCCTTTAATACTTCTTTTTTTTCTTTCCTTGAAAGGTTTAAATCATCTACTTTTTCTTTAATATCTTTTGAAAGAATTGAAAATATCTTGGAAAAGTACTTTTTAACGAGCTTTTTATCCTTTTTGTCTTTTACGGGTAATAAGGATTCATGAAGTTTAAGCTTATATTCTTCCATCTTCTCTTCTGGCTTTTTTTTCTCTCGCTTTTCTTTTTCTTGCTTAGATTCTTGAACTTCTTCTCGCATATCAGTTGAGGTAATTGGTGTAGTTTCCTTTATTCCGGGTTGTTCCTCCTTTTTTTCAGTGTCCTTTGTCTCTTCATCTTCAATTTGATTAATTTCTTCTCGTATTTTTACGCGCTGTTCAATGGAAACGGGTTCTTTTCTTCTTTCCCGAACTTGACTTTGCGTTGTTGACCTCTTATAGGGATTAATTGCTGGCTCGCTCACTTCCCTTTTTGTAAACTCGCCTTCACCCGTTTTGGGCTTAGAAATAAAGGTGATAAATAAGGTACAAGCTTCCAAAATAATAAAAATCCCCGCTGCGAAAAATATCGTTCCCAAAATTCCCAGTATTAAAACCTTGATAAAATCAACAATGTCTATGTCAGGATTATACAATAATTTATCTTTAACTTTATAGTGTATTAAAAGGCTTATAACTGAGAGTACGAAGAGTGTAATAAAAGTTGGGGCTATAATAATGAATGGATTTATTCCGGGAAAATCCCTCATTATATCTCTTATCATATCTTTATATGAAGGGTCGGAAAAATTGAAAACTCCGTGGATGCCCAATATTACTATAATAAACCCAAATTTTGTAGAAAATTTCAAAAATGAATTTTTTAACAGAGATGCCGTATTATAAATGGTAATTTCTCGACTTTCTTTCCCATAAAATACATAAACAAGCATAAAAACCCCTTTAATCAGAATTATTACTCCCGAGCCGTAAATTATACATCCAAGAATACCTAGACAAAAGGATGCTAAGAATGCATTATCGTAATCTTCATTTTCCACCTTCTCTTTAATTACTCTTTTGTCATAAAGGGAAATAATCAGCCCTGCCGTTCCAAATGCGATTTGCCTGATTAGAATAAAAGCCCAACTCCCGGGCTTAAATGCTATTTCAACGAGCCCTACAAAAACTAGAATTGAAACGATTAAAATTGGTATATAGGATAAGTCATTTAATATAGATATTGCCTTCTTTAAGGTGGTAAGATGCTTTTCCTTCTCCCTCGGAGTTCTTTTCTTATCAGCCCTTTGAAACGTTTTTGGAAAAGATTTTTTTGCTTGTTTATATTCTCTTTGTACAAATTCTCTCCCCTCAAGGGAAAACGGCGTACCGCAGTTCTCGCAGTATACTTGAGTGCCTTCCTCTATTGATTCGATTAGTTCTGACTGGAAAACGTTGCCGCACTCACTACATATATATTTTTTAACCATCTTTCAAGCCAACTTTAATATATTATTATTGTTTTTATTATTTATTATTTTTCGTATATCTATGACGGAGTTCTTACTCATTATCATATCTATTAACTACCTTAAATTCTTACAATAATTAAGAAGATGTTATTGAATATAAAAAATACATAGACCAATATTTAGTTTTGAATTGATAATTTAATATTCAACTTCCTTCAGGTGATGCGAAAATCTTATTCCAGTCAATCTTCTCCGTAGTTGGATGGAGCATATGGTCGTCATCAACAATGTTGTAAGTTAAATCTGAGAACAATATTTCAGCCCGTTCTTTAGTCGGTTTAATTGAGATTACATCATCATTTTTCCCGTGATACACAATCACTGGAATTTCAATGGTGTGATATTTTGATGGACTAAGTTCTGGGACAGCCAACATCGGTGCCAATAAGACTAATTTTCTCACTTTTTCGGAATTTTTTAGGCTATATAATGCCCCCATCAAGCCTCCAAATGAGCTTCCAATTATATTCCATTTATCTTCCTTAGATAAGATTTCATATAATTGCTCCATACGTATTCCTAAAAGCCGCTGATAAGATATACTGGGATCATAGGGTTCCAAATCTGGCGTTAATATCCCGGGTATGGTATCCCTAAAATAATTTCCCTTAAACCCATGCCCCGATGACTCTAAACCGTGAATAAAAATACAATTATTACTATTCTTCATATAAATCATCTTGTTCCAATGTCATTTCATCATAATCTTCTTCTTCCTCTGAATTACGACTTCGTCCAAGGAACATTAATATAGAAACCAAAATTAAGTAAAAGACAATAAGAAATAACATTAGCAAATAATATTTCCTAGAATAACTTAATAAATAAAGCGCCGCTCCAAGGAAAAAACCCGTGAATAAACGAATCTGTGTATTGCTCGTTCTTAGTCCATAACTCTGGGTTCCCCAATCGATCACAGAGGGAATGGGGAGTATTATACATAAGAGTACCGCAAATTCCGGAGGGAGGATGATTTCAAATGCTTTGTCTATAAAATCCAAGAAAAACCCCGTTATGAAGGCTCCAATAAAAACACCAGAGCACCTACTGCAAAAATAAATATAGGTTCTTCCAAACTTTAAATAAAAGGTATGATCCATCTGATAGATTGGATGATGAGTGAGAAAAAGTTCATAAATATGCTTTTCATTTTTAGCAAGAACCCGATCATAGGTTAACAAAAGGAGGGGAACAGTAAATATTATTGAAAGAAACGCTTCAAAGAAAAATTTGAATCCATAATCGATTAGAACACTTTTTAATGAAATGGGTGCAGCCAATACAAATTTAAATAGGATAATTAAACTCGAAATAATAGTAGAAGTAATTAATATAATTAAGAAACTATAATATACTGTAATCCCATTTGAATATTTTAACGGTTTATATTTATAAATTCCTGATAATATTCCCAAAATTCCCACAATCAAGCACCATTCGATATAAATTGTGTTATAATAAGCAAGTTGATACAGCAGTTCGCCGAGAAATCCTCCGAAAAAAGCCAGATAAGGTCCCGCTAAAAAAGATAAGAACACAAAAACCAAAAGTGTCACTCCAAAATGGATTGAAAATTTTGATTGAATTATATAAATGGTTGATATTGAACCACCAAACGCTTCGGAAAAATAAAAATAAGTTGAAATTAAGAATGCAAGTATAAAAAGAGGCAGAAAAAGGTCTCTCAAACTCGTTATAGATAAGTTAAATTTAGATTTATTTGATTTATTTTCATTCTTACCTTGTTCTTGAGTATTAAGGTCATTCATTACAATTCGGAATTCTTGGTATTTAAAAATGACACTTCTAATCTAATTAATCGTATATTCGGTCTAACCTAGATAATAGACCCTCTTTGGTCTCATTAAAACCCTTCCGTAAAATTCTTATAATCGTTTTCTTACCTGTCGGAACATTTAATATGGAGGGGTCCTCTTCCACAATCTGGATTCCTTTATCGTTATAGTCTAATTGCTGGGATAGTATATTGTAAGCCTCTTTTCTTGTCTTAAACGTAGCCTTTACTAACTCATCATAGTCTTTGACATCTTTTTCCGTCTTAAGAAACCTAATCGCACCTTCTACTTGACTTTCAAAGCATTTCTTGGTTATCTCCTTTAATTTCTTAAAGTCTTTATGAGAATTGTCACATTGCATAAAGGTTTGGTCTCCTTCGAGGTACTCTTGGAAATTATCTTCAACAAGTTCGTTGAATTTATCTTCAGAGCCATTTTTTACCAACCTTTTAGCCAAGTCTAGTGTTACTCTTATTTGGGTAAGGGTTCCTTCTCTTGCGTCGTTATCGACCCAACTCTTATAGAAGGATTTCACGATAGGGATTACTACAATGTTGAGAACCCCGACATCCAGCTCTCTATCAATAAGATCCCTCCCGTACTCAAACGTGGCTTCCATTTGATCAATCATTTTGTCCTTCAATATTCGGTAATTCCTTTCAATGTGTTCCATCTTATTCAAAGTTCTCCATTAAATAAATTCTCAATTCAATATATATAAATCATACGTAGAAAAAATAATTTTAGAATTTAATATTATTACTTCTTTTTCATTTTCAAAATTTTGATATATCCTTTAAGTATGATTGATCAATGCACTCTCATCGGTCTTTTAGTCTTTTAAAAAATTTATAGCCGCCTAATAAAAGAATACCTCCGAAAATAGAGATACATAAAAAAAGATAT
>CAZDJH010000039.1:0-15687 GCA_964505645.1 uncultured archaeon
TTCAATTTAAAGCCATAAGCTTTAACTATAAAAAATATCTTTGAAAGTCAAGTATAATTTAAAATTTATTAAAAAAAATTTAAGTAAAATCAGTAATGTTTAAACAAATTTCCAAGAAAAAGGAAAGCAAAAGATTAATTAAGAGTTAAGGATAGTTAAAAATACTCTCAAAATTACCATTTAATAATTGTTCACTTACTAATGATTGTTAAAATCAAGATTAAGGACGAATATTGTAAGGGATGCGGCTTCTGCGTCGAGATCTGCCCCAAAGGAGTTTTAAAACAAGACAATAGAATGAATAGCAAGGGGTATGTCGTTCCGGAAGTTATCAATAGAGAAGAGTGTATTTCATGTAAGAAATGCGAGTTGATCTGCCCAGAAATGGCGATAAGTGTAAAGGAAGAGGATGATTGAAATGAAAGAAATAAGCGTTGATGACATACTTGAGCCTAAAGTCCAATTTGCCACTGGAAATTATGCAATAGTGTATGGGGCTTTGCTGGCCAATTGTCGCTTTTTTGCCGGGTATCCCATTACACCTGCAAGTGAGATACTAGAACTGATGTCTCGATATTTGCCTCTTTTAAAAGGAGGATATTTCCTACAAATGGAAGATGAAATTGGTTCAATTGCAGCGATAATTGGTGCCAGCTGGAATAACATAAGGACAATGACCGCGACATCAGGACCTGGATTTTCTCTAATGCAGGAGAATCTAGGATTTGCGTGTATGACAGAAACCCCTTGTGTAATTGTGAATGTACAACGTTCAGGACCATCAACGGGGCAGCCTACTAAGCCAGCCCAGGGAGATATTATGGAGGCAAGATGGGGAACTCATGGAGATCATAATATTATTGCCTTATATCCAAATAGTGCACAAGAGTCTCTTTGGATGACCATAGAAGCGTTCAATCTGGCAGATAAATATCGAGTACCTGTTATTCTACTCTCGGACGCGGCGATTGCCCATACAAGAGAAAAATTGGTGATTCCCAATCAAAATGATGTTCATATCATTAAACGTATTCCTGTGACCATTGAAAAACCCAAATATCACCCATTTCGTACGGGTTATACACGCCCCACGAAGGTGCCAGAGATGGATCAATTCGGACAAGGGTACCATACTTACTTAACGGGATTAACCCACGATTTAAAAGCCCATCCTGAAACCGATGATGCAGACGTTCATGAGAAGCTTATAAGGCGCTTTTATGAAAAGATTGAGGATAACAAAGATGATATCGTAAGATATCGAAAGGAACACGTCGAAGAAGCCGATGTAGTGGTTGTTTCTTACGGAATAGCTTCAAGAACGGCACGGACTGCAGTTGAGATGGCACGGGAACAAGGATATAGGGTCGGCCATTTTCGATTAATAACGATTTGGCCCTTCCCTGCGGAAGAAATATTGGATCTTTCACTGGAGATCAAGAAATTTATTGTCGTGGAGATGAATCTTGGGCAAATATATCATAGCGTTGTAGAATATTCAAATGGAAACTGCCAAGTAGATAAGCTTTTCTCCATTGGTGGCAAAATTCCAACTCCAAAAGAAATATTAAAAGTAATTAGGAAGAGGATTTTATAATGTTAAAACCAACAGAAGAATTACGAAAAAAGTATTTGCGGACGGATCTTTTACCCTCGATGTTTTGTCCTGGATGTGGCATCGGGCAAATAATGCATTATGTAGTTAGGGCAATTGATGATTTAAAAATTAATCAAGATAATCTGGTATTTGTATCCGGAATCGGTTGTTCATCCAGATTACCAGCCTATTTTGAAGCGTATGGAATCCATACTCTTCATGGACGGGCATTAGCATATGCAACAGGTATTAAGGTGACCAACCCCAAACTCACCGTAATTGTGTTCACTGGAGATGGTGACCTTGCAGCAATAGGTCTGAATCATTTCCTTCAAGCAATTAGGAGGAATATCGATATCACGGTTATATGTGTCAATAATGAGACTTATGGAATGACTGGCGGGCAAGTGAGCCCCACCACATCCATGGGGACGAAAACAAAAACAACCCCATATCAAAATATAGAACATTCCTTTAACCTATCATTCTTAGCAAAAGCAGCTGGCGCGGTATATGTGTCCCGTTGGACGACTGCACATTCTCTGCGAGTAATCAGCTCAATTAAAAAAGGAATACAAAAAAAAGGTCTTGCCTTTATAGAATTAATATCTCCATGTCCAACGAGCAACAGGAGATTTGAAAATCCAACAGAGTATTTAAAGTATTATCTTAATGAAACCATCAATTACACAAAAGCATGTAAGGATGAATATTCGAGTCATGTTTTTGAAGATTTAGATGAATGTTTTACGGCACGGTATCAAGGAAAATTAATCATAGGAGAAATCGCGGACCTTGAGAAGCCCGATTATCATACACTTTACAAACAACTAAAGGAGAGGATTACAAATGAGTTCTGGGAAAAGCAAGCAGAATGAGACTAGTGTCCGGTTTTGCGGAGCTGGCGGAATGGGCGTCATCTTAGCTAGCATAATTCTTGGGAGAGCGGCTATTGCGGACGGTAAAAATGCCATTCAAACACAATCTTATGGTGCAGAACAGCGCGGAACGAAAGTCAAAAGTGATATTCTCATTTCAGAATTTAAAGAGCCAACTTTTCCCTTATTCGATAAAGTGGATATACTTATCGCCTTTTCTCAAGATGCGTTTGATCATTTTCTTTCGAATATATGGGAAAAGAGTAGTATCATTATAAATAAAGATCTCATAGATTTTGAAGAAGAAAGGCAAAATTTATACAAAATCCCGGCGGGCTCAATTGCGGAAGAATTAGGAAATTCAAAAGTGATGAATACCATCATGCTCGGAAGTTTACTAAAAAATACACAAATCGTTTCACACGAATCTCTGTTAAATGCAATTGGCACGTCTGTTCCTCAAAAGTATAAAGAAATTAATATCAAAGGGTTTAAAAAGGGATATAATTTTGTATAAACTAATAGGCTCACTTTTAAAAATCAGATTATGAGAAATGTCGCTATAATTGGGGTTGCACACACTAAATTCGGGCGTTTGAACGATAAAAGTTTAATGGATTTACTGGCGGAGTCGTCACTTGAAGCCATTACCAATTCCAACACCAACGATAAAGATTTCGATTCTGTATTTGTGGGATGTATGAGTGCAAATGCCTTTAATAATATATCAGGTTTAGGGAGTGCATTAGTTGATAAAATAGGCCTTTTACCCGCTGCCGCAGACCATATAAAAAATGGTCCCGCTAGTGGTGGTTCTGCCATAAAGGCGGGTTTTCAGGCAATTGCATCTGGCATGAGTGATTTAGTGCTTGTTGTAGGAGGAGAAAAAATGACTCATATTACTACCCCAGGGTATATTACTTCCAATGTAGCAACAATTACCCATCCAGAAGCAGAACGAATTCATGGGATATCCCTTCCTGCAATGGCGGGTCTTTTAACTAGGGTCTACCTAAAAAAATATAATGCAAAATTAAGCTGGCTCTCCGATATAGCAATTAAAAATCATGAAAACGGTGCCTTAAACCCATTAGCTCACTTTCAGCGTCCTATTAAAAGTTTCATGAAAAGTGCTATGCGAAAGGGAAAAGGACATTGGAATACAGTCGAAGAGTATCTGCAAGATAATGATAGAAATCCCATAATCGCGGACCCTCTACGGCTATTTCATATATGCCCAATCTCAGATGGAAGTGCCTCTTTAGTTCTTTGCGATGCCGATATTGCTATGGAATATTGTGATACTCCTATTTTAATATCTGGAATTGGGCAAGCTACAGATACACATATTATATATGAAAGAGAAGAGATAACTACCCTTAAAGCATTAAAAATTTGCTCTAAAAAGGCTTATAATATGGCAGGATTGACCCCCCAAGATATTGATGTTGCAGAATTGCATGATGCCTTCGAAATTTTGGAAGCAGTTGAGAGCGAAGATATTGGATTTTTTCAAAAAGGGGAGGGCGCCAGAGCTGCGCATGAAGGACAGACACAGAGGGGGGGTAAAATTCCCATCAACCCTTCAGGGGGTTTAAAAGCGAGGGGGCATCCATTAGGCGCCACCGGAGTTGCGCAAGTTGTCGAATTATTTTGGCAACTGCAAGGCGAAGCGGGAAAAAGGCAGATTGACGGGGCAGAAACGGGAATTACATGTAATTTTGGGGGGTTTGGGAATAATATAATCTCAATAATAGTTGAGAGGGGGAGATAAATATTGATTAGCGAAGAGAGTTTTAATATAGAGTGGAAAAAATGCGAACAATGTGGATTTTTACAGCATCATTCGCATTTAAGATGTTTAAACTGCAAGAACGGAACGTTTTCAAAGGTTTACCCCTCTGGTTATGCTACACTTGTCAGTTATACCATATTAAAAGCACCACCAAAGGAGTTTAGAGACAAGAAGGCTTATGCTTTGGGTATTGTTGAGTTTGATAATGGTATTAAGGCAATGGGCCAAATTTCTAAGAGTGATGATTTAAAATTAGGAATGAAATTAAAACCCTTCTATAAAGAAATATGTAACGATCTGGACGGGAAAAAAGTTGAGAGTTATGCTTTTGAACCTTTATAAATATTTATAGATTAAATATTAGACAATATGAGGGAAATTGAATGTTTTCTGAAAAAGAATTGAATGAAATCAAGCAGTTGAAAGAAAGATGGAAATCGGAAGTCTTAGAAAAGTATTTGAAGAGGGGGGAGAGAAAAGACGAATTTAAAACCCCTTCCGGAATACCACTTAAACAAATATATGATCCGCTTGATATAAAAGAATTAGAGTATAATAAAGATCTTGGATACCCTGGGATAGCCCCTTTTACGCGAGGAGTATATCCCAATATGTACCGTGGTCGGATATGGACTATGAGACAGTATTCGGGATTTGCGGATGCGAAGAAAACCAATAAAAGGTTTAAATATCTTATTTCTCAAGGTCAAAAAGGGCTTTCTATTGCGTTTGACTTACCCACACAGATGGGATATGACCCCAATAATGAACTTGCTCGTGGAGAGATAGGAAGAGTTGGGGTTTCAATCTCTTCATTAAAGGATTTCGAAGAATTATTCGATGGCATAGCCTTAGATGAGATATCAACCAGTATGACCATAAATTCTCCGACTGCAGTTCTCTTAGCAATGTATATTGCTGTCGCAGAACAGCAAGGTATAAAAACGGAACAATTACGAGGTACCGTGCAGAATGATATTTTAAAAGAATATGTCGCTAGAGGAACCTATATATTCCCCCCAGAGCCTTCTTTGCGATTAACCGCAGATATTATTGAATACTGCTCCCAACATCTACCACGGTTTAATACAATAAGCATAAGCGGATACCATATGCGTGAAGCGGGCTCTAATGCAATACAGGAACTTGCGTTTACATTAGCTAACGGTATTAGTTATGTAAAAGAAGTTCTTCAGCGAGGAATTGATATCGATGATTTTGCCCCTCGATTATCCTTCTTTTTTGCTGCACAAAACAATTTTTTAGAAGAAATTGCAAAATTTCGGGCTGCACGACGTTTGTGGACGCGCATTATGATAAATGAATTTCAGGCAAAAGATCCTAAATCATTAAGGCTAAGATTTCACACACAAACAGCTGGAATAACCCTAACGGCTCAACAGCCACAAGTTAATATTATTAGGGTCGCGATTCAAGCACTCTCAAGTATATTAGGTGGGACGCAAAGTCTTCATACATGCGGTGCTGATGAGGCTTTAAGTATTCCCACAAAGGATTCCGTCCGAATATCTCTTAGAACACAGCAAGTACTCGCCTTCGAATCCGGCGTCACAGATATCGTCGATCCATTGGGTGGTTCCTATTATCTGGAGTATTTAACCAGTCAACTAGAGCAAAAGGCGATGGAATATTTAAACAAAATTGAGGAAATGGGTGGAATGCCCACTGCAATCAATAAAATGTATATCCAAGAAGAAATTTCCAATAATGCATATTTAACCCAAAGAAAAATTGAAAAGGGCAAACAAAAAATTGTTGGTGTAAATGCGTTCCAAACCGAAGATATGGTGAAAGTTGAGACCTTTAAGTATGACAAAAGCATAGCATCAAAGAAGATTGAAGATTTAAACCAATTAAAAGAGGAACGGAATGAAAATTCGGTACAAGAGACCTTAGATAATTTAAAAATTGTAGCTCAGAGCGATGAAAATATTATGCCCTCTATTATAAATGCGGTAAAATCTTATGCGACCCTTCAAGAGATTTGCGATATTTTAAGAGAGGTCTATGGAGAATATCAGGGCGGTCAAATCTTTTAATAAATTTGAAATAAAAAATAGGTCGAAATGATTAAATCGTTTCATCTTTTATTTCCTCTTCGTATTGCTTCCTCTTTTCCTCCATATAAGCCGGTATAGGAACGTCCCACCATCCCCACGCTGGGGAGCCTTCATATTCGGGTGTGTTATTAATAATAACTTCAATAACTGCGGGCCCGTCTTGATTGAATGCTTGCTTTAATGCAGGTTGGATTTCATCAGCCTTGGATACTTGTATGGCCCAACATCCAAAGCCCTTCGCAATATCTGCAAAATTTGGGGAATAATAACTCCCTCCATTACTTTTGAATTCCGTGGCGTGTCCCCTTTCTTCTCCATATACATTCCATTGAAGATCCGTAATCGCCATCCATGAGGCATTATTTAAAATCATAATAACCACATTTAAGCCGATTTGCATTGCAGTATGGAGTTCTCCCATTGTCATCATCAAATCACCATCTCCCAATAAGCCTATTACTTGTGTTTCTGGCTTTCCAAGTTTTGCCCCTATTGAAGCGGGTAGCGTATAGCCCATAGTACTAAACCCTCCTGCCGTGATACACGTATTTGGCTCGTAAAATTCAAGTTCTTGAATCATTTGGGCTTGCACATTACCAGAGCTTGTAACAACAATGGCATCTCTATCCAAAAAATGCCTTACTTCTCTCAATACGCACGATATCATTACAGGCTCCACGCTGTCATCTGCGTATTCTTCTAAAAAATCGTACCAGTCTTTTCTCTTGGCTCGAATCTCCTTATAATAGTCTGTATTTTCATAATCAACGGGCTCATAATTTTCATTAATATATTCCAACATATCTTTTAATACTGCTTTCACATCTCCTATGATACCCACATCAACCGGGTAATTCTTCCCGATTTCATGGGGATCGATATCAATTTGAATTAGGCGGGTGTCTTCTTCGTCGGGACCAAAATTCCATGCTTCTCCTTTTTTGTAAGAGCATGTAGATTCATCTGCAAATCGAGTACCCAATGCTAAGACCACATCTGAACTCGAACTGAGTTCCACACCGATTTTTGTTCCTTTTGAACCCGTCGCCCATCCAAAGAGTGGATGATCGTTCGGAAAGGCGTCTTTCCCCATCATTGATGCCAAAACGGCGCTCCCGGTAAATTCAGCTAGTTCCTTCACCTCTTCATAGGCTTTTGAAGCAACAACACCGCCTCCCAGCCATAATACTGGTCTTTCTGCTTTCATAAAGAGGTCCGCTGCTTTTTTAATCTGATTCATATCCCCTCGAATCCTTCCCTCAGGATGATGCTTTTTAACCTTTGGAACTGGTTTAGTGGTTGCGGCACATTGAATATCCATCGGGAGATCGATATGGACGGGACCCGGTCGCCCTTCTTGAATAATATTACATGCCCTTTGTATGGTTCTGGGAACTTGGTTAACATGAGCTAGTTCAAATGAACGTTTTACGAGCGGTTTTAGGGCACTCGGGAGATCGCTGTCCTTTTTACGTTCAATCTCTTGCAAGACCCCTACACCCCTCATATGCACATGTGTATCGCCTGTCAATAATAACACTGGCATTGAATCAACAAAAGCATCAGCCATCCCAATACACGTATTTAACGCCCCAGGGCCAATGCTTGTAAAGACTGCCAATGGTTGTCCGGTAACACGATAATAGCCCACGGCCATATGGACCCCGGCTTGTTCTTGTTTCGGTTGGATAACTTGAATTTGATTCCTACGCCGATAGAGCGCATCAGTGAATCCTAAACTCCCATGACCAGGAATACCAAAAATATAGGGCATCCCTTGATCGATTAAATAATCAATGATAACCTCAGAGCCAGTTTTATAACTTTTTTCTTTTTCAGAACTCATATCTTAAAAAATGTTAAGATCTTTTTTAATTATTTCCTTTCTATAGAAAAGTCTCTATAATATACTCAGAAATGGAATATATTATAACCTATTGTTAGAAGTGTCCGGAATATGGTACTTTCTTAGATTTTTATCCTTAAAAGGTTTAACAGCAGTTATATCAGTCAGTCCTTTCCAACCATAGGTCCGATCGTAAGTAATTATTCTATCGCAATGTGGACACTTGTCAAGATATAAGGGTATCTTATCCCAAGGTATCTCAAATTCCTTCTCACAATACGGACATGTAAAGCGTTTTTTCATATATTATTTTCACAAGTTCCTTGGCTTAGAAAATTATTTAGATTTTAGGGATTTATTTTAATTGAGAATAGATTAAGAATTAGTATTTTAATAACAATTTTCCCCCAGATTTTAACCTATATGCAAAAAGATAGCCAATTACTCCCGCACCATAAATTAATATTTTCATTTTTCTACCTTTTTTAATTATTTATTGTTTATGAATAACTAGCCTTGTCTAGAATATAAGTTTTACCCTTTTATCAAATCCGAGGAAAAAGGGAATACATGCTTTCCCTCAATCAGATAGGGATATTTAATTCTAGTAGACCAAGACCTATACCAGAATCTAATCCCATCAACCCTTAATCATTTCTGTATCTATTGAGGTTTAAGATATACATATTTCTTTAGATGGAAAATAAAAGGTTGTGAGTTTTATGTTAAATGTTAAATGTTATATATTAAAATTACGTCATTTATTGTATGAAAATATCTATTTTTTATTTTAGTGGTACTGGTAATACATGGTGGGTTTCTCAGAAGATAAAATCGATTTTTAATAAAAAAAACCATCAAACAGAAATCTATTCCATTGAAAATAATGAATTTAAATGGGATGAGTTGCTTCCAAGCATTTTAGATGAGTCAGATTTAATAGGTGTTGGGTATCCCGTCTATAGTTCCAGTATACCCGAAATTATGAAGCAATGGGTTAAAGAAAACTTATGTCAATATACTAAAGAGAGAGATCAAGAAAAACGAGTATTTGTCTTTGATACGATGGCGATGTTTAGTGGGGATACTCCGTTACTCATGAGAAAAATTCTACAAAAGTGTGGCTATAAGGTTCGGCAAGCAATTAACATCCGAATGCTTTCAAATCTCCCCCAAATGCCAAGGCTTATGACCTGGGATGAGGAAGAACAGAAAGAAATCTTAGAGAAGGCAAAAAAGAAATGTCACAAATTAGTAAATAAAACTTTAAAAGATAAAAAGTGGGTAATGAGAAGAGATCCACTCAGTCGATTAGTAGGGTGGATACAGAGGGTTGGGCTCCGTTTAGAAGGAAAAAAAATCAAAGAATGGTATAATATTGACGAAGAAAGATGCACAATGTGTACGAAATGTGTAAGGTATTGTCCTGTTGGGAATCTTTCGATTAAAGAAGAAGACGATCAATCCAAGATAACGTTTGGCGATGATTGCGTATTTTGTATGCGATGTTTTAATTATTGTCCCGAAGATGCGATAATTATATTGGAACGTACCAGGGATACCGATAAATATCGCCGTTTTAGGGGACAGATTCCCGGATTTCAACTTTCGAAGATTAAAGAGTAGTAAAAAAAAAGGAAAAATAACTATCAACCGAAAATTGAGAAACGACAAATAATAATCGCTAAACATTAGTGTTTATTAAATCTAAGTGAAGATTTAAATAAAAATTGAATAAATAGAGTATGATTTTCAAAGGGAATATCATAAACTTCTTATATCAATTTTAAATATATTAAACCATGAAAGTAGGATTTATCGGAACCGGGAATATTTTTGATCTGCATGTAGAGGGATACTTGGAAAATAAAGATATAGATATCGTTGCTTTGTGCGATAACTCTCTGGATAATGCTGAAAGCAAAGCAAAAGAATTCAATTTAAGGAAATCGGTAGAAATATATTCGGATTATAAAAACATGATGGTGTCTGAAAACTTGGACCTTGTTGAAATCCTATTACCGACCCCCCTCCATGCTGAAGTTATCAAATATATTTGTCAATCGGATATAAAAGCGATCTCAGTTGATTCCCCTATGACATCGACTCTAAAGGAGGCGGAGCAAGTGCTTCACGCGTGCAATGACAACGGAGTAATGTTATCGGTTTATGAGAATTTCTACTTTGCGCCTCATATCCAAAAGGCGAAGGAATTAATAGAGAACGACTATATCGGGGAACCTGTATCGATTAGAATTAAAATAGCCGTAAGTTATAAAAACGGATGGGAACTTCAGAAAAGAAAGACCGAAAAAAACAACTTTCTTCTTTTCGAAATCGGGTGGGATGCATTTGCCCTAGCGCGGCTATTCTTTAAAGAAAAGATAAGGAGGGTTTTTGCGTGGTCTGGTGAATATAAAGGGATAACATCTCCCGCTTATGTGATGTTTCAATATGAGCAAACTGAAAAGCATACAGTACCCCCTTACGGTAATTTTGAGCTTTCTCTCTTACCCGAAATGAATATTCCCTCTGCTTATTATCCCATCGATGAATTTATTGAAATTATTGGCACGCGAGGGCTGATGAAGATCAACCAGGGGACTTCCATTGGGAATGTTATGACTGACTCGGAAGTATTTTCGCCTTTAGTTATCGTTCGGGATGGAAAAGTGGAAAAATACAACGAGTTTCCGAATGATTTGAAACAAAGCTATATTAACGCAACGCAACATCTCATCAATGCAATCAAGGGAGATGCGGAACCGATTCTGGATGGTCAAATAGCAAAACAGATTTTAGAATTTAACTTAGCAGCGTTACAATCCAGCCAAGAAGGAAGAGAAGTATATTTAAGCCAAAAATAGTTTTATGTGGAGATTTTGAATCTATTTCTCTAGTTCGTTAATAAAATGCAAAACCACTTCACTTGAGAGATAGAAACCATGTTCAATTAAAGCATTAAGGTTTTTTAGTATTTCTTCCTTGGTTTTTAGATTTCTCCTATAGCAAAGTAAAAAGATCCCCATTGTTCCTAATATATTTAGTTTCAGGGCTTTTGCGATATTTCTTCCTTGTTTTTCATCAATAAGTAATAAGGGATTTTCATGCTCCATGCATAAATTAATAGATTCGGTTTCTCCAGTTCCAAGATTCAATTCAGTATACATCATATTCCCAACATCTTTAATAATAATCCAATTTTTTCCAATTTCGCGTTTTACTATTTCTTTTTCCTCATCAAACCCGTTAGGAACATTTGTAATTTCGTTATAAACCGCCCTTGGAATTGATATTTTTTCAAAAAGAAGTTTTAGAGTACTTAATTCGTTTTTTTTAATGAATGCAATCAAGGGAGTAGCATTTGAAATAACTTGATATTTCTTCATAACTCTTCAACCTTCTCAAAATCCCGTTTTAAGTCCTCTACATTATAATTCAGTGGTATTTTTCGTCCTGCGATTTCATCCATAATTTCCCATATGGATAATGAACTCAACTCAGCGGCTTTTCCAATAGAAATTTCCCCTTTTTGATATAAAGCTAAGGCATATTCTAGCTTCCATTCTGGTATTACCTTACTTAAAAGCCTTCGGACAACACTGGATTTGTCTAGGTTTTCAATCTCAGCAATTCTCTCTATTTCCTCATAAATCTCATCCGGAACCCTCGTAGTTAATGTTTTACCCATCTTTACCCTCTTTTAATAAATGTTTTAAACACAATACATTTAATACATATTTCTAAGAAAAAAAAGTTATAACAAAATTTAAATCTTTGGCTTTAAAATTTGTTTTTTTCGAGCCAAACTTGTCTAAAAAAGAAGCTAACATGTCGGAAAAGCATACAACGGATATTTCATTCATCAAACTCTCACTTAACTTAAAATATAATGGAAATTAATTGATTAAGCAAAAGGAGATGATCAGAGAGTAATGAAAGCGATACCGGACGCATCTGTAGCACCTCTATGATCTTTTTCACACTCTCTACAAGGTATGCAGATCATACCCTCCTATAAGACCATGTGATACTTGCGTGATACATATCGGAATTTGGCCGGACTATTGTCGTAAAGATTTTGTGTTTTCCTCGGAAATCTGACAGAAGAAATGAAAGATAATGGAAAATGAGAAGTCATTTAAGAAATTAAATTTTATAATTTTATTAAATTAGCTTGAGTTTTTCTTATTCAGGGGTATGGAGAGAATCATAATTGAAATCGGTACGTTTCAGACCTTTCTTCTTTCCCTTCTTAAGGTCTTTTGCCACACGCCAATTGTACTTAAGCATTCGAAAGATCGAACTGCGTTTAGTAAAAAACTTTTCTACGATACAAGAATTGTTCGCCTCCCCCATTGGTGTTATTTCATCCCAACCAACTTCTCGCTGTTCTTGATTGGAGATATAGGGCATTTTTGCGAAGACCGAAAGGTCCTTACCTTGTTCCCCGGTGTACAAAGGTTTTGTATCTTCTTTTACCGCTTGAATGAAATGTTCCGTGGAATTAATAAATGAATATCGCCAGTCCATCGGGAGGTCTTCACCGTGGGTTTTTATTTCTCCATCAGAATATACGACTATGGGAGGATAATGGGCAGATTTAGACAAAAAATTACCACCGGAAGTACATTGGTTAATCCACATCATTCCCTTAGTACCAGAAATCTCCACGAACTCTTCACAAGCATAATAATTACTGGGAAAGTAAAGGTTCGGCGCTAAGCTAAATTCCATTGATCCATACTTAGGAAGTTCATCGGTTTCAGTAGGATATTTCCAGAATATATTGGCAGGGCCGTCCATAATTCCAGAAAAATAATCTATCCATGCATAAACCGTATTCACGCGTTCTTGACCCATAAGCCACAATGCCAAGGAAAACTTATGAATGCCGTCGTCATAGACTAGCGGACCCCCTCCGCATTTATCCACTTGAACGCGCCAGAGGTAAGATTTAATTAAACTATAGGGCATATGAGGTCCCGCCGTTAGGATCGTGTTAATTCTAAAGTTAAGCCTCTCGCCGATAATTCCATCCTCCAATAAGCGTTTCGCTTCTTGTATGTGGGGGGCGAAAATAAAGTTCTCAAACACTTTCAATTTTATATCGTTTTCCTTGCATACATCAATCATTTTCTCGCAATCGGTAATGGTGTGCGCCATCGGTTTTTGCACTGAAATTGCTGATACACCCGCCTCAGCACAATATTTTACCATGGGGTAATGGAGGTGATGGGGAGTTAAAATTTCCACGATATCCAAATCCTCTTGGTTAATCATCTCCTTGTAATCTTTGTAAATACTACTAATTCGCAATCCCCATCGCTCTAATTTTTCTTTCGCATTATCCATATCTGTGTCTGCGACCGCTACAATTTCGGCATCCTTAGAATAAATATATCCAAGAACATTTAAATTACTAATTACTCCACACCCTATCAATCCAGCTTTGAGAACCATTATTTATTTTTCCAAACCTCCCATTCAATGCTCAATATCTTGTATTTTAAATTTCATATAAATCTAAAAACATATAATAGTAAAGAAAAAGTAAATATAAGGTTTGATATCATGAATGCGAATAATAAGAGAAATTATAAAATGTTTGAAGTTCATAAACGTGCATACGGAATCGTATTAGTATCCAAAAATGGATATAATCAAGGAAATAGATTTGATATTTATTTAATTTCTATTTTTTATTAGTTGGGATACTAGATTTATTGTAATACGTATAAATATTTCTTAACGCCTTAGCAGCTAGATGTTCGTTCGGATGTATAGATATCCCTTTTTGATTCAATCTTTTTATAATATTGGGAACTTTCTTCGGTCTTATATGGATAAACATTCGCTTAACGGTTTTACTGAAGGGGTCTGATGAAACATTCACATTTATAGCAGATACAATTGCAATTGGCTTAGAAATTTTCTCTTGTAACTCTATTAAGTCCTTATATCGAGGAGTTAACATCGCTAAATAAATAAGAATCATATCAACATTAGGATCCGTTGCGACAATTTCATAGGCATTTTTTTCCAATTTTGGGTCGAAAGTTGCTTGGAGGCTTAAATCTATAGGATTAGACATGCTGGAGCCGAATTTAGGAATATATTTTTGGAGTTTCAATTTGGATTCATCTGTTAATTCAGCCAACTTTAAGTTATTAATCTCACACGCATCTGCTGATGATACTGCGGGACCTCCAGGGCCTGAAATAATCGCAACTCGGCGACCCCTTACTGGCATGGGATTGATGAATGCTTGGATCATGCTCATCATTTCTTCCAAATTATAAACCCTGATTACTCCATATTGGTCAAATACACTATTCCATAACTTATTATCCCCACATAAGGCCCCTGTATGGGAGTGTGCTGCCTCTGAACCTGCAGGAGTTATTCCAGCCTTCCAAATAATTATAGGTTTTTCTATATTTTTTACTAATTCTATAAAACGTCTCCCATCATCAATACCTTCCATATATGACGCTATTAAATTAGTTTTCGGGTCATTTCCCAGATATTCTAAAAAATCATTGAAACCCAAATCAACTGCATTTCCGTAACTGATGGCTTTTGAAAAGCGGATTCCCTTCAGCATCGCGCTGAATCCTAAAATATTTGCGATAGAGCCGCTTTGGCTTATAAATCCAAGGGGTCCAGATTCTGTTGGAAGCGCCGGAAAGAACGATAATCCCGTCTCGGGGCAATAAAGACCCATACAATTAGGCCCAATTAATCTCATTTGATATTTTTGAGCAATCTTCAGTAATTCTTCCTCATCTTTTTTACCTTCTTCACCCTTCTCACCAAATCCCGCTGAGAAAATTACCACTGCTTTTACCCCATATTGCCCACTTTCAATAATAATATCTTTAACATATTTAGGATGAGTGGAGGCAATTACCAGATCTATAGGCTCTCTTATAGATTCCAAGTCTGGAAAAACCTGGGTTCCCAATATTTCAATATTAGATTCATCTATTTTCGGATTAACGATAAATAGTTTAGAAAATCCTTGGTCAATAAATCCTTGTAATAAAATGTTCCCTAAGCCACCTTTTCTACTCACACCATATATTGCAATTGATTTTGAGTGAAGAATTCCATCGATCTCCTTGAATAGATCACTCAATTAAATCTAACCTCTCATATAAGCGATAAGACATAAAATGAATAATTTAT
Organism: uncultured archaeon; assembly: GCA_964505645.1. GTDB lineage: Archaea > Asgardarchaeota > Lokiarchaeia > Sigyniarchaeales > SOKP01 > TEKIR-8. The sequence continues at coordinate 15,389 of CAZDJH010000039.1, forward strand.
TCGTATATAAAAATCCTTTTAGATTCTCAATAATAAAACTTGAATTGAATATTTATCCACTGGAAAATTTGTACTCAAAACATCATATAAATAGGATACATCAAATGAGTGCGGTTCAATTTCCTTGTGACCTAACCTCGGAATGGTGCAATCAAAAGTATCTGGTTCAGCATCTCGAAGGCAAGTACTTTTAAATGGTTTTCCATTAATAATCGGGAGATTTATTAAAATATATGTAAGATAAAAATATATAAATTTACCTTCTAATTTTAATGGTTTTAGGTTTGTTTATGGAAAAC
>CAZDJH010000040.1:0-6620 GCA_964505645.1 uncultured archaeon
AACTTTCTTTCAATAAACTTGACTAATTGATATAAATAGGTCTGTTCTAAGTTGCTTTGATCTGGATTGGTTATATTTCGTAAAATTCTAAGCGCATCAACAGATTCTTTAAGAAAATCAATAATATAATCTTTGATATCAATGAGCGATATCCTGTCCCTATATTTAACTATAAAATCTTTCATAATTTCATATACATTTGACCTATACATCGCTGAAAATTCTGCTAGAGCCCTTACTTTTCGAACATTTCTTCTTTCTTCCTCCTCCTGAATTTTATCTAGTACTTCAGTATCATATAATAGATCGGGGTCTAATTCTTGGACGATTCTCCGTGTTTCCCTCAAGATTGGGATCATATGAGAAAGAAATGTTTGATACCGTGGGAGGAGATCTCTCCATTTTTGCCTTGCCATTGTTTATCTACTCACTCCTTTTTTGTTCCAACAATAATTTCTTGGAATATATTAGAAATCTCAACGAAAATGGGAACTTCGACCCTTACAAGTTCTCCAAGGATCCATCGGTTGACATCTTTAAGCAAGAATCTAATCTGATTGTGAATTTTTTTATTGACATCGGAATCGATTATATTTGAAAGCCATAATCCTCCCCCGAGTCTATACGCAATAATTTTTATAAGGGGTTCAAATAATTTGTCGAGAACTTGCCTCATCATCCACGATTTCGGTATAACACTCATATTGCTCTCGTTATATGTGGGTTCTCGAAGGATGGGATTATCTTCATTAAGACTTAACTTTGGCATGAAACTTAGTAGGAGGATTAATGCAAATATGGCAGAAATGCCATTTATCGTATATTCGCCCCCAATCTTTTTTTTATTATCCCGATTTACAGCCAGATTTGCTAAGAACATACATATAAAGACATTGCGATCAAAATCCTCCGATACATAGGCATAACCTAATTCTTCATCAATAACAATATACTTTTCTTCAAGAACTGCCAAGATCTCCTCCGGAAATGTATAGAATGTAAAGACTTTCCGCTCACTTTTTCTAACATCCTTCTCTATTACTAATTCTTTTGAAACGAGCCCAAAAAGATCCACAAGCTCTTCGAGGTGTTTTTTCACGTATTTACGTGGATGGCGTGGATCTCCAAACATCGCATAAAATTGATGATCAACAATATGAAAGTCGTTTCGGGCACTAAACGCCTCAACCATCCTATCAATGACGGGCACTTGAGTATTCGAGGCAATGGCTTTAGCTTTCGAAGAGACAAAACCGTTAATTAACTCGTTAATTATAAAATCTTGTTCATGCGTCCTTGACTTTAAGATTTTCTTAAATGCCTCAGCAATATCTTGGGTATTCGGAAAAAAGGCACCTTGAATTTTGTCGTCTATGGCTTGTTTAAATATTTTACCGTTTTCTTTAGGAAAATGGGTTTTCATATCCTCCAAGCGCCTTATTAGCGCCTCTCGCGCCCCTGGAATGCGCTCGACATCCCTTTCTTCTAACTGTGAAAGTGCTTCTTCTAACCCACTAATAAATTCAGTTAGTAAGTTATTCCAAGTGGGGTCTTGAGTGTTTGACATTCTAAATTTCCTCTTTAAAGATTATTTAATTGTCCAATTTAATTCTTTTGATATTTTTTTTAACGCATCAATCAAGGGTTTAAGTAACTCTTTTTTATAGAGATTGGTTGTTCCGGCGCCTTTTTTCGCAGACCATCCGAGAGTATTACTCTCTCCCATTTTTCTATAGCCATATTTTATAAAGTTTTTCAGATCTCGTGTCCACCAATAAAATCTAAGCCACTTCTTATTGGGATTGTCCTTGGAGTAGATTACGACCAATGCCTTCCATTCTCCCATAAGCCATTTTATTGTAATTCCACTTACGGGTAGGTAATAATTAATCGGAAAATTTTGCCGAAAGTTTAGCTTTAAATCAGCTGCGGATATATTAAAGGTTGGTTGATTGTGTCCTTCTAATATAACGATCTCCCCGCAGTGAGGACAGTCGTAATGGGTTTTATTTTTATTCATTCGTTTCTGGCAGTTGGGACAAGTCCTATTTTCAATAATTCTATACCTAATAAGGTCTAATTTTCTTTCCCTTAAGATGTCTTCTTCCGTTTTAGTTTTATTTTCCCGAAATTTCCCTTTGAAAGTCCAAAAATCATCAAAATCTTTATCAATCTTTTCTAATGCATCCACTAAATTCTGCATTACGTCTTGATCATAAATTTTCATCATTCCCGCATGGCGATAAAACGACTTTTTCCACCATGAAAGTCGTATATAGCGTTCACTCTTCAAATAGGCGTTATGGCTAAGTAATACCGCAAACCATCGAGTTTCGGTTTTTGAAACTGTTATTCCTTTATCACAAATTTCATATTTTTGGTTTATGCTCGCATGATTATGAAAGTACTCACCATCTTGTATTGTTCCTATTTGCTCTTTCTTTTTTTCTTCTTTCTCTTCAGGGGTCTCACCTTTAATAATCTTACGGCATTTTGGGCATTGAAATATGCCCTCAACTAACTTTTCCATCTCTACATCGCACGCGGGACATTTCATTTGTTATCACTTAACTATTTTCAATTAGATATCTTTCGTAATCCAAATTGAGTAATTTAATTTGCTTTTTAGACAACTCTGAGAGATCATCATTTATTTCTATGATTTCTTGGCGTAGTGATACTAATTTCGATCGGATCTTATTTATTATATCCTCATCATTAAAAGACACTTTTTCGATGAATTCCAAGTATGAATAGCGCTTATTCTCGCCGGAGTAATAATTACGGGCCCCGTTTAGTTCTTTATTAATTGCAGCCATTTTATGTCTATATTCCAATAATGGGGTTAATTGTGAATACCATCTCTTAAATATGGGTGCTGTTTGGTCTATTTTTTCGTATTTAAATTTATCGGAAAGCGATATGTCTTCTTCTTTCAGGAATTTAATAATCTCCGAGCCTTCTTCTATTGCTTGAGCCGTTTTAGTTACCGCCCTCTTCCGATTTAAAGCCGGATCAAAAATATCTATGAATCTTTCCACTTTTTCATTTATTTCCTTGAATCGTTTATAAAACTGTTCTATTGTATTTTCTATTTTAATAGATTGGTATATATTTCCAAAGCCCTCCAATATATAGTAAAGATCGTCAGAAATCGCATAATCGTCCTCTCCAATCTGATAAATAAAAGGGTGTATCATGCCATTATATTCACATCTCACGCTTTTTAGGCGAGTAAGGGCCAAATTATAATTCTTTCGGGTAATGGAGGGAAATTTTTTGGTAATCATCAGATATAAGGTGTCCGCAGGCACGGAAATTGTATCTGATTCAATAGTTACCGTTTCATCTCCCAATTTCATAATAAAATCCTGATCTTTCTGTTCAAATTCCCTCATACTTCTCACATTTTTAATTAAACCCAAATCTATCGCCGTTTCTATGAACCGATCCTCCCAAAAGGTAAGGATATTCCCTTTATATATCTCATCTAGCATTAATACCTTTTTATACGCTTCAATCATTCTCTTATCGGTAAGATCCTTAAATAAATCGTTTCGTATAATGTATAAGAAGAGAATAATATAGCGTATATTAACATCTTCAAGGATCTTATTAATTAAGTTTTCATCAAATTCCAAGGATAATCTTTTATGTTCCATACGTAAAATTCACTCTTATTTAGATAGTTATGTCAAAAAAAGCAAGTTAGTAAATAAAGCATTTGTAAAAAATTTTACGGAAAAGCCCAGTTCGGCAAAAAGGCAAAATTTTTTAGACCGACTTGTTTTTTATATAATGAGACTTATTTTTTAATATTAATTTATGAAAACAAATCAATTTAGGTGATTTTAAGATGGGTCGAAGAAAAAGAAAGCAACAATCGTATAGGAGAGTAAAGCGGCTCCCCAAGATTTTTACTTGTCCCTCATGCGGGGAAAAGTCGGTAAAAGTTGAGGACATAAAGGAAAAAGGAGGCTTTGCCACAGTAAAATGCGGTAATTGTGGACTGGAAAAGGAAGTGTTGATAAATTCAATATCCGAGCCCGTCGATGCGTTCGGAGACTTTATCGATATCTATTATGCCGACCAAGAATTGAATCGATTGGAAAGCAGGGTGGAAAAATTGAGGCTGAAAGAAGAATGGGGAGAATTAGCATTCGCCTACTCAATTATGGCGGATTTATGTAAGGTGAAAGCAGCCCAACTGTTGGAAGAAGACGATATCGATATGGAGAAGGTCCAAGACTGGAAAATAAGAGCAAGAGAGTATAAAAATAAAGAAAAGAATGCCCTTCTTGAATTAGATGCGCAGGAGCTGGAAAGAGGAATTAAAACCGACGATGAGTCATTATTCTCGGAACATGACGAAACCAAGATCCGAAAGAAAAAGGATATAGACGATATATTCGATGATCCTGGTTTTTTAGAATTCTAAAAACTTCTAAACGTTAGTAAGATAAAGATAAAATAGGTGTCCATACTTCTATTTTATTTATTACCAACTTTTATGGTTTCCTTAATGTGTTCAGGTAAATCTTGCCAAACAGGTAAGTCTACAACATAATCAAAGAATTCTTTTAGGGTATACCCTTTCTGTTTTATTAAATAACTCCAATTACGGTATGCCAAATAATTAAATAACTTAATGAGGCTTAAGCCGAGCGGATTATATTTGAAGGTCAAGAAATTTGCCAGATGTGCCCCTAAACGACGGGTCTGGGGAATCGACTCGGGATAAACCGATTCAGAAAGAGGTCGTATAAAGACTTCGTAAATTGCCATAATTGGAATGAGGTTTTTTAAATTATCTTTTATTTTCTTTTTATAGCCCTCATCTTCTATTGAATATTCCGCCATTTCACTGAGTTGATTAACTGCGTACTTGAAGTATCGTTCTTTAAAATACAACCACATTTTTGCCATCTTATCCCTTAAGCCCTTAATCGCCTTAAGGATTTCCGGATCTTGAAAGGCGGAATTGTTTTCCTTTTCGTAAGATTTAATAAATGAGAGGAAGATTGACTCCTTAGAATTAATATCGTACTCAAAATCGTCTAAATCCTTCAACTTCTTGGTAAACATGAAATTTTCCTTCAGACGGGATGGGTCATGAATCGTATGAGCATAAAGAGGTGTAATCCATAAAAGGGTCCTCAAGCGCTCTATGAGATGCTTATGTTTGTGGTATTTTTCAATGCTCTGGTAGGTTTCGGGGAGCTCATCTTCCAAGAGGAGGATCCTTTTCCAGATATGGAACCAAAATTTCAGTTTTTCCATGAAAGGGAGATCTGAAATTAACTTCTTCCGCTTTTGGCGATAAAAGATCTTCTTTTTCATGAGTAGGGTATTGACGTCCATTAATTTTTGAATATATGAATAGAAATCGACCTCATACTTCTCTTTAATCTTCGTATAATCGATTAATGGGACTGAAAGGCTACCTTCTCTTGATATGTCTTGGTTGCTTACTTTTATGGCATGATCGCCAATTCGATATGAAAACACGAGTTTGTCTAATGCTTCCGAAAGGGACTCAAATTGCCCCAGTTTCTTCGGTTCGTTCGTATAATACCCATGAAAAAGGGTGTCTGTCCCTCTGTAGATATTTCCCTCGTATTGCGAGATAATTACCGATTCAAACTCTCCGGGATGGTGCCGTTTGATGTTAAATTTATTTTCAATTTGGAATAAAATCTTATTGATACAAAAGGGAATTTTATAGACCCATTGAAAGAGCGGGTCTAACACCTTCATGAATTTTGCTTCATACCCATAAAAGGACGGAGAAAACCATATGGGAAACGAAATCCCCCGGGAGGTCGAGAAGATAAACTGATAGATGTATCTCGTTTGTTCCCCCTTGAGAAATCCCGGGAATTTAAATTGATATACCATTTTTGGGTAGAGGCTTTCAAAACCGAGGTTCATCCAAGCCTCAAACAGAAAAATACTGTCTGGAAACCGAAAGGAGTCCTTTTGAATTATGAATTCCTTATTAATCGCCTCTAACAGCGACGGGAGAGAAAAAAACCAATCCTCGGTCTGTTTTAATATTTTTAAATCCTTCACGAACTTCTGGAGGAGGTTAGGTCTAATCTGCTCTTGTACCTTCCTCTTCTTATAATAATAATTATTGAGTACCCTAATTAAGGCAATAATCTCTAAGACTTGCCGTTTTAAGTCGTGTTTTACCCTTACATGCATTTTCGTGTCTTGGGAATCGTGCCGATTTTAATCTATAAGTATTATTATAAATAATAAATACTCCTCTTAATAAATGATGATTAATAATGATTCCGTTAATAAAGATTAAGTAGACTATAACATATATTTTTGGGTTTTTTATGAAGTATATTGGAAACGTGATTCTCGTGTTAAAAAAACTTCTTGGCTCACTCCATTAGCGCGGGTTAGAAGGGATAAAATGGATTATGAATAGAACTCTATCCATTTTGTGTGGAGTGAAACCTTACAAGTAAGAAATACTATAATCAGATAAGAAAATGAATGAAAATATTATTGGTTTCTCTTCTGTTTACTAAAAAGTTCTTTTAACTCGCCCATAATTGCTCCTCGAACAGATACTGGATTAGAGGGCGCTTTCTTTTTCGGTGATG
>CAZDJH010000040.1:6720-15510 GCA_964505645.1 uncultured archaeon
GCGGCGGTGAACCCGGTGGACCTCCAGATGGCGGCGGTGAACCCGGTGGACCTCCAGATGGCGGCGGTGAACCCGGTGGACCTCCTGATGGACCCCCTGATGCTGATTTTGCCGCTGTAATCGCTTGCTTCTTCACATTTTCGATCTTGGAGTTCATTGAATCGATGCTTGATTCGAGATTTGAAATTTTAATATTTATGCCGTCAATTGTCTGATCCACAATTTCGGGAATGCGCAATACCAACTGCATCATTTTTTCAACAATTTGGCCGAAATCGTTGACCTTCTTCTCTAATGGTTCTCCTCTTGCTTTTTCAAGAAATTTGGAAAAATCTTCTGCCATTTTTACTTTCCTTTTTTTCTTCTTAAATTTTAATTAATTAGTACTATTTATTAAAAATAATTAGGGTATTTAAACTTTCATTAAAAACTTTATAATCTGTTTGATTAAAATCCGCATGTATTTCATATATCAAACCTTAGAAGTAAAAATAGGGAATTCATATAAAAATCGTAAAATTCATAGGAGAAAAAAGAGGATTCATTGAAATTGAAATAAAAAAGGGATGTGGATAGAGAGGCAGAGGTTACCCCATTTCCGAGGTTGCATTCTTTAAGGCCATCCAGAGTTCGTTTGTTTCTTTCCGAACCTCCAAGAATTGCTCTATTTTCTTTAAAAGAATATCCCTTGCCCTGTCAAACCGTCTTTGCTGGTCATTAAGCTCTTGATCGAGCTTATCCAACTTAGATTGGTCCACCATCTTATTCTTGACCTTTTCAACCTCAAGAGCTTTATTTATAACCGCTTTACGCTCTTTTGCAATATTTTCCAAGGCTTCTGCAAATTCATTTTGCTTTTGTGCCAAATATTCCTTCTTTAGAGCCAATTCTTTGATGGCATCTATGTATTTGTTAGTATTTTCGATGAACTGATCGCTTTGGCGAATTAATTCTTTTAGGATATTCACATCCTTTTCTTTTACATTAGACTTGTGTTCTCGGGCAAGCATTTTCATCTGCTTGAACACATCTCTCAGGGTCCTATTTAGTGCCCCTCTCTCAATATTCATATCTGAGGTTTCATCTGCTAATTGGTTCTGACGTTTGATAACCTTACTCTGGGCCTTTGCATGATCCTCTAGGGCGTCTACGAGTTCATCCTCGAGTCTGGATAGATCAATCTCGTCTTTACTGGTTAAGATCGGTATGTTTATCTCACCTTTTTGATTTATTGATTATACGAAATATTAACTTGAATTATTCTTGTATGATGTATAAAAAGTGAGAATATTTATATTTATGTTGATTTAGACCTAAAAATATATTATGTATTTTCCTATTTATCCCTCTTAGATTGAAGATACAAATTGGAAAATAGGGACCAAGATTCGACAGGGATTAGGTGATCGGGAAAAATGCGGTTATGAGGTTTTCCGTGCGCTTGGACTTGAGCACCTTCACCTCGATGTTTTTTCCTAAAAATGCCTCTGAAAAGCGGATGGGGTAATTGAGGAGTATTTTGCACCCAAAGTCTTCATTTATTCTACCAATGCATTCGTTGTCCCATCTCCCCTTGGAAACCACAGTGACGGGGATGATATCTCCTTCATCTATATCCGGGCTTAATAAGGGTCGCTCGTGAATGCCGAAATCCTCTGGGCCTAGCTTTAATTTAATGTCATACTCGTTCTCCAATTCTGACAACTGCTGATAGAAGTAACCCCACGTTTTCGGCCTAATTTTCTTGAGTTTCCGTCCCGTTTTATAGATGAGATATTTTTGAATTCCCAGCTGGATGTTCTCCTCGGAATATCCCTTTTCTCTCAACCGTGCGACAAATAAAATTATATCTTCTATATCGGCCTTATTCTCACCCGGAAACCACACCGGAGCGAGTAATACATCGATATTAGCTTCTAATAACGCATTAATATTCTGTAGGAGTCCCTTTAAATCATAATGCTTGCAATCAGTCAAATATTCTGCAAATTTTTTATCGAACGTATTTAAACTAAGGTTTACCCTAGTCACGCCGAGTTTCTCGAGGTTCTGGATGACTTTTGGGGTAAGGAGGAGCCCGTTGGTCTGCAACGAAATGGTTTCCACGCCTTTTATTGTTCGGAAGTCATTAAGGAGGAAAAAGAGGGCATGATACAAGAAGACTTCCCCATAGGGTGCGAAATGGAGCTCGAGATTCTGTGGGCCCTTAAGAGCCACGAGAGTTTTAACTTTTTCGATGAGATAGCCTTTATCGACAATAAAATTGGTGGAATAATTCCCCGAATTTACGAAACAATATCGGCATTGTAAATTACAAAGGGTAATGGGTTTTATCTCAATGATATTAGTGCCACGATCTATAATCCCCAAAAAGTCTAGGCCATAGAGGGGGATGCTTGATTGCTCGTCTACATAGATTATATCGCTCATATTGTTCCATCAAGATCGGGATTTAATATTTATATCGTAGAATTGCCACTAAGGAGCCCAGATCAACGAGACGCGCCCCAGAGACGTGGTTTGAATTGAGAATATCCACGTTACCTCCCGTATTTTCCACATTCTTAATAATCTCTTCGATTTTCAGCTTTTTAGATTTAGAAGCCCCGCGGATAAGCGTATCGGCAATTAAAAGCTGCTTAACTGCCCCCATTTGCGCGGCTTGTGGAACCTCATTGAACCCAATCTTTACATAATCGGCATCTTTTCCAAATTGCGAGAGTACATCCTCTATTTTTTCGTTTTCCTGTAAAATCTTCACCTTTTTCTTTATTTTCGCGAGTTCACCGGAATTTAGGATCTCTTGGATCCCGCTTTCGGTACCCGAGCTCGCTTGAACTACCCGCAGGTTTTTTGTGTACTCTTCTTCGGTTGTTTCGCGTAGATGCTTGACAAATCGGTTCTTTATTGATCCAGGCCCTCCAACAATTATTAAATTAATTTCTTTGTTCTTCAGATTGGATACAATTACGGTCTTAATCTCTTGGAAGAAATCATTTACAAACTTCTTTCGAAAGGACTGCTCATAACGCTTTCCGGGTATATTTTTGGAAACTGACGCGATAGTGTTGTGTGAATAATTGGTAATGTAATCAATCGTGGCTAAGCCAGATTCAATTGCTATAATGAGCATTGAAAAGCTAGAGGAAAATTTAGAGGCTTCCTTTAACCGCTTCAGGTCTTGACGCATCCAATTATCTTTTATTACGGTAAGCGTATTATGCAACTCCACATTAAAGGTGTGATAGGTTCCATAGCTCACAAAATCTTTTGGGCCCTCTAATATTGTTCCCTTTACCCGCAATCGGTTGGTGAACTCATGAAAGCCCAAATCCTCTACTAACAGCTTTAATTTCATAACTTTCCTCTCTCCGGTGCTTCCTTCCTTCATCACCACCCTGCGGCTTGTTAAAGAAACCATTCTATCACCTTTGTTAATTATGTTGTAGAGCGTCCATAAATCGTTTAGATCCTCAATTTTAACGCTTATCTCGCCTTGTTTTTTGTTTTGCTCGATGATTTTCAATGTGATATAGCCCTAAATATTATTTTAATAGGTTAGTAATGGCTAAAAGATAAGGTTAATTCTGGTTTCATGGATTAAATAACACCTACTTGGAAAATAAAAAAATACTTCCGAAATAGATTAGAATTATTCTTAGAGATAGTATTAAATCTTCTATAAAAATAGATATATCTACCTTGTACTGGACCAACAGCGCCCCTTTGAAGAGATATTTGAGCTGGAACACTTGAAACATCTCGAAAAGAACCGCAAGCACAAGTTAAGGGTTCTTCAGAAGATGCTTAAGGAACGGAAGGTCGTTGCTAATACCCTCCAGGAGGAATGCTACGAACTGGAGCGGCAAGAAAAGCAGATCGCCTTCGAAATCGCCTCAAAATTGGGGGTTGCACCCCGATCTTATGTAGACGCCTTATCGATTCGTTAATAGCACGGGAACTGAACTGAATAAGTGATGAATTGTATCCAATCTAGCATAATCATAAAATTGAGGGTCAACACCATGTGATATAATAATAGGAGTACATACGGAACACTGCATTGGTTAGGGGAATGAGTATTAATAAAAAAAAAGATATAAAAAATAAAGAAATAAGGGTTAAATGAAAATAGAGTTAATTCGAGCTTACTTGTTTACTCGGTTCCTTTTTTTTCGAGGGCGTCTTTTACTTTTTTCAGCTCTTCCAATCGCTTCTTTTTATCCTCTTCCATTTTCTTTTTCTCATTCTCATCAACGGGGCTCAATTTTGCTCCTTTCTTAATTTCTTCTTTCAATTCATCATCCAGATTTGGCGACATCTTAAATTATACACCTTAATTGATATATTATTTTTAAATATAATCTATTTTATAATGATAATAAAATTATATTTTATTAAATGTTATGATCTATTTATTTTTTAAATAATAGATAGAAATTTTAAGCATAGGTCAAAAAGGAAAGATTAAGACCATTTTTTAAAGAATTCGCTTCATAATATATGCGGATTCCCCCGAGGGATAATACGCTTCTAATTTTTTAACGATATGAAAGTTAAGCTTTTTGTATACCTTAACAGCTACGGTGTTTCCAACCATTACATTTAAGACTATCTTTTTAATTTTAGGAAATCTCGATTTAATGAGACTCAGCGCTTTTTCCATGAGGAGAGTCCCATATCCTCTATTCTGATAGGTGTCCTCGATGAGAAAGTTAATTAAATTGGCTTGGTCGTGCTTATCCTTCAAAAGGATCAAAAATCCTATAATTTTAGTCTTAACAAGCCCTATTTGCAACTTTAAAAAGAGTAAATTGTGTTTATAAACTTTTTCAATCACATCCCAAGGAAAAGCATCTTCTTGGAAGGTTTCTTGTTCCAGCTCGTAGATTCTGTCTAAATCCTTGCGGTTCACAGGTTTAATCTTCATAATATTCTTGTTCTTGCTTAAATACATCTATTGGAGCCTTTTCGGTTATTTGGTGATATTCTTTCTCGCGATACTTATTAAAGGGGAGTCCTTCTATAATATAACCATGTAAACCAAATTCTTTTAAAAAATCCTCAAATTCATCGTCTATAAGAACATAATAAGGTAAAAGGATTTTTTCAGATTCAAATGAAAGGAGTTCTCGGGGCATATCCGATTCCTTTAGGAGGTACTCTCGAAATTTGCTTATTTGTTCTCTTGTTCCCTCGATCTGGCCATAGAGGAGGAGCCCTTCGTCAGTCACCTCCTCATAGGGGGTTTTAATATTCTGAGCCCGACGTAAGTAGCGCTCCTTCAATTGGAAATAGTCTTTGGCCTTAATCGAGCAGAAATGAATCTTTAAAGAGGTTTTAGATGCAAGTTGATTAATTAATCTAAGTGCTGTCCTCTTGCTATCCTTTACTGAAGCAATGGAACCCCTTTTTAGTTCAAAACCCCTCTTTCGGAGTTCTTTACTGTTAGGAAAACAGTACTCGAACTCATTTAGATTAATAAAGTTGGCCCCGATACGATCTAAATACAAGATGAAATCGTTTAGTTGGGTTTCATGGGTCTCATCGGGAATTACAGGCACCTCCGCACCCACATCCATCCCTTTGCCCAGTGCATCCTCAATTACCTCCCATTTGTCATGAGGCGGGTGGAACCTTATTTCATCCAAACCCACTTCCGAGAGCTTTTTGGCAATTGTTTTGTTAAATTGGCAGCCATTTGAATATAAATGGATATGGAATTTTGGTCCCATCGTGGTTTTTATTAATTGAATATAACTAAGAGTTATATCTAAGTTGGGAGTAGATAAGGGTTCTCCGCCGGTAATACTCAGCCCTCTGGCATCCGTTCTGCGTATCTCGTCAAATATTTCAGTTTGTTTATTAATTTTTATTTCGTTAATGTATGAAGTGCTTTTACCCTTTCTTTTCTCGGAAATGGGGCAATACCAAGAGCACTGTGCTGGTTTCTGGCAGATACCGTTAATAAATAAGACCGCTTTCATCCCTTTTAGGCAGAGTTGGCAGCCCCGTGGGGTTCCGCGGTTCAAAAGGTAGTAGTTTTGCTGGTCGGTTTTTTGTATCATGGGTTCTATCACCGCGTTTAGAGTTTCAATTTTTTTCTAATTAACTTATTCTCACGGGCAAGGCTTTTTAAGGCTCCTCCCACCGTTGCATTTCGGGATAACTCTTTTTTTAAGAAGACTCCGGTTCTGCCGTATTTCTCCCTTCTTAGAAGAACTTTCTTACGTTCATTAATAATATCGATGGGAACATTAATTTTCTTGGCGACGATACTTTCTTGGTTTATAATTGAGGTTTCTTCATGTCCATCATCGGTTGGGTTGATAAAAACTAATCTTTTATCAATACCTGGAACCCTTATTCCCTTATTAAGCTGAGAGTAGTCCATTTTCCCTCCAAAATCATAAAAATAAAGAGATAATCGATTTAATTTAGTTAAGGGAATTGTTATTGCCTTTAACTCGCTAAGATAGATATATAATTTCAAGGAACTTGTTGGGGTTGCCATGAGTATTTCCCGATTATAATTCAATATTTCATGCTGCTGTAGGATAAATTCAATTTTATAGGGGGGTACTCTGTATAAAAAGGCAATATCTATATCACTATTCTTATGGACATCACCTCGGGCAATGCTTCCGTACAAGTAGGGTTTTAGGTTATGGTTCTTAAAAAGCTTTAATAATTCCAACGCTCGACGTCTCTTCAGTTCAAATAGGTCCCACTGTGATTGAGAATAGATAACTTTTTTAAAATGCTGCCTAAGTATTTGTTCTTTTGACATCTTTTATTTGAAATTCATACCCCTCATTCGGTGATGGATAAATCTAATTAGCAATCCAAGTAAAATCGTTTCATAATTTTTAAATGAAAAATACGCCTTCTTGATTACGGATAGGTTATTAAAACCATTTTTTAAAAAAAGTTCGGGGTATCTACGTTTAAACAAAAGGAAGGGTATATAGTTAAAGATAAGCAATGTTTTTTTACTCCTTATGATACTTTCTATTGAAATTTTATTCACCAGCATCCCCCGATATTTGGGATTTAACAAAAGAACCCCGAGGTTTTTAGGATCCTTCAAAATAGATTCATAAGGTAAATTTGACTTTCCAAATTTGATGGCTACGTACTTTTTATTCTCAATTCCGCCTTTCTGAAGCAAATGGTCTAACAGTGCAGATAAGATGTCGTAAGAATCCTTCTGAATCTGAGTTATAATGTCTATGGCATTAAATGGTGGCTTAATCTTAAATTGGAGATGTAAAATATTAAAACCATAAGATGCGAGTCCTTCACTCAATACACTTAAAAATTCGGTTTGAAAATTACTTTGAAAGAAAATAATTAGCGGCTTCTCCGATTTTCCTTTCGCAATTGGATTCTTTATCAGTTTATAACCCTTTAAGATTAGTCTTTTATTATTTAGGTTTATATCTTGAAGAGTAATGGGGTTTTTTTCGGCACCTAATTCTAAGTTCGATGGAGATAGGCGCCATCGCGAAAATTGTTTGAATAGTCTCACCGCAATGAGAAACAAAACTAATAGCAGAATAATTACCGAGTCAATTAAAAGCCAATCTAGCTCAAATATTGATTTCATTATCATATTTCTTGTCTTTATGATGATTCTTTATAGTTTTATATTGCCCTTAGGGGTTCATTTTGAATTTAGCGCATGGGTTAGCCATTTTAAATAGTCTTCAGAACCCTTATTGATCTTAAGCCCGATACACTCCGGAGTTTCGTAGCTGTGTATCTTTTCGATGGCTGCGATAAGGGCATCGCATTTATCTTCTCTGGTTTTTATAAGGATAAGAACCTCGTTATCTTCTTCAATATTTCCTTTCCATCGATAAATTGAGCGTATATTTCTAACTATATTTGCGCAAGCGGCAAGTTTATTTTTTACCACATAGTTTCCGATGTCTATCGCATCCCTTTCGGTAGGAGCGAGGACGAAAAACATATAAGAATCCATCTTTATCACGTGAATGGTTTAAGGCAATTTAATTTATTTGTTTCTATTAGCTAAACTATTTTTACAAAATTAAAAAAAGTAAAAAAAATTACCTTGTCAACCGCCCTTACGATAAATTCCCCAATTTCATAATCTTTTATTAAATCAGACGCATTTATCACAACTCGATTCTCCGTGGAATCTGGGGATTTGTTTAATTTTTCCTCCATGAACTTCCCACTTACTATGCAATATTTCTATTCTATTTAGAATAAATCTCAAAGGGAATAAATACTTTTTAGTTATCAATCTTAGGTATTAATAGAAAAAGTATCATATATTCGAGAGTCTTTGGGCACGAATATGGGTAAAGGTGGGATTTCTATAGGATAAGGGATATACATGCTCCAGATAATTCCGATTTCTTGGGCGAGAACATAATATCGGAAACATCAGACGCTTGTTATGAGGGTAAAAAGTCGATGAGCCCAAATTTTTGCATTCCCAACAAGAGCGTTAGCGTTCGAAAGGGGAATGGTAATAATTATCTGGTTTCATGCATTATTCATATTGTTTTCGAAAGGATCTATAAAAAACTAAAAAAGAGAATCAAATGCTGACGCAATAACGATCTTCTAATTCTAACTCCTTCAGAAGATCTGCTACCGTCATAGTCTCTAAAAACTAGGAAAAAGATGTAAGAAAGAAAAAAAAAAGAAAGGATTATAAATGAGCTTGATCATTGTATGGAATTAGAGCATCGATTAACATTTTTGGGCGACCATTACACAAAAGAAGAATACAATGATTTATATAAATTAGTT
>CAZDJH010000041.1:0-11543 GCA_964505645.1 uncultured archaeon
GGATCAATTCAGTCCTAAATAATTCTTAAAGTTTTGTTCCGCAGTAATCGCAATATTTCGCACTCTTTCGATTTACGTTCCCGCATTTACCGCAAATATGACTTCTATACTTTTAATTGATTAAGTATTTCTTTTTCTTTACTTCCATAGGAGCTCCCAATTATCATCCATTTAAATCTCTCAATAAATCGGATATAAGATTCAATCTTTACACAATATCGTTTTTTTCCATCAATAAAATTTATTTCATCCCAAAATTTTATAGATTTCTCATACGCTTTACATAATGTAACAAACGGAACAAAAATCCCGCGAATAAAACAACTATACCCCAATAGAGAAAGGATTTTACCCCGAGATCGGGAAACAGAATTAGGATACCATTTTTCTGAAATTTTCTTCTTATTAAGCTGTCTCAAAAAATTATGATTTCCTTCTTGAGGGAAAGAAAATCCATGCTCAGTTTCTGCTAATAACCCCATTCTAAGCAGTTTCTTAATAAAAAATGAATTACTCTCTACTTTTTTATCTTTAAACTTGTTGAACAATTCCACTTCTGTCCATTGTCTCTTTTCATTTAACGCTTTAATAATCTTAAATCCATTCTTTTTAATATAAAGCGTTGCGTTTCGCTTAAGGGTTGCTTTTGTTGGCTTTGAATTTTTCATTTTGATCATCAATTATTTAGGATAATTATATATTTATGTATAAATTTAGAACATAAAATAGTTTTTTATAGATTGATGGGGTTTTAGTTTAAAATAAAGCTTGAAATTGATCCAAGGAAAAAGATATAAACAAAATAAAAATGCTAAATATAATGCGGTTAACTATTGATGAGGTCCTTAGAAAGAAAACAGAGCTGCTTTGTAAGGGATTATTCATAGATCAGGCATTGATCGAACATTACAAAAACCAAGGATTTAATATTGAATTAGGGCGAAAGGGCGGAGCAGGACCGCTTGGTGGGCGTTATTTTCGCTTTGAAACTCCATTTCAAAAAGAACCCATTATTGTTAATGCTGCATTATGGAATGATCCCCAACGCACTGATTTAATTTTAGGAAAGAAAAAAGGAGAGTTTTTTAATATTCATAAAAGAGATGAAGGTGAATTATGGGGACAATTAAAGTTGATAAATAACCCAAATTATTATTCCTCTAAATATAAAACATCTGATGGCATACGGATGAAAAAGATAGCGTTAGTCCATGGTATCGATTGCCTCGGTACTACAATTTATCAAAAATGTAAACATTGGGAGTGCGGAAATGCGTGTGCGTTTTGTGGGATTGAGTTAAGTTTGAAATATGAAACAACGATTTTAGAGAAAACGGGTCAGCAGATCTCGGAGGTTATTACAGCAGCAAAAGAGGAAGGGAGATGCTCCCATATGACCATGACCAGCGGGACTGAATCGAGCGAAGACAAAGGGGCATTAAGATATATAAAAATCTTAAAAAAAATTAAGGAGAACCATCCTGAGATCCCCCTACATATTCAAATCGAGCCCTTAAATGACCTCTCATACTTAATACGCTTACATGATGCGGGCGCGGATACAATTGGGATCCACATCGAAGTGATGGATGATGAATTAAGGAAGGAAGTCACTCCCGGAAAATATAAGATTCCTTATTCTATGTTTGTGAAAAATTGGAAGAAAGCTATCGAAGTTTTCGGAGCAAACCAAGTTGAATCATTTATCTTAACTGGATTTGGAGAGCCTTACGATAAATTTATGGAGGATCTTGAGTCCCTTATTTCTATTGGTGTCATTCCCTTTGTAACCCCCGTGAGATCCGTCCCTGGGAGGACCGCGCTTCCGCAAACAAGTTACAGAAATCTACTAAAGATGTACTACACTGGAGCGAAGTTAATGAAAAAGCATCATATAAACCCCCTCGAGAATAAGGCGGGATGCGTGCGATGCGGGGGGTGTTCAGCCATTAATGAAGCCTATAAGGCGATATAAAATTTTAGAAATCATATATTTATTGTTCCTAAGGAACCGCATCTTTTAATTCTAATGATTTATAGTCTTTCGAAAGGTCATTAAACCAAAATCTGAAATTTTCATTTATTTTTTGTATCTTTTCAACTATTGGTTTATTCTCGTTTATTTCATCAAAGAAAGAAACGTCCATAGTTATGATACAATCACAATTACAAATAGCTGATGCAAATATTAAACAATCTATAGTATCTTTATGAATAGATCGAAGTAGGGAGGCCAATTCTATAATTAGGGGGTTATCAATATAGGAGATCTTAATTAAGCGAAAATCTTGCTGGATGGCATCTATTCCCACTCTTACATCTTGAGAGGTAATTCCCTTCTCTTTTTGGGAGGAAAGTTTTAATCCTTTTGCAGTTAATTCAAAAATCGAAAGATTTGAGTAGAAATACTTATGGATATGCGTTGACAACAGTTTAATTAATAGATCCTTAGGAATCTTTTTAATAGCTACTTTAATGAGCGGTAAAAAGTATGATGTATCAATTAAGATCTTCACTTTTCATATTCCTCAGATAATTCATCTTTAAACTCTTTCCAAGCATGATAACTTATCTTGATTTTGGGTGGTTCCTTTAATATATCCTCTATAGAATGGATCTTGCGTATAATTAATTTATCATTATGAACATACATTATTATAGGTTGTCCTGGTGTTAAGCCAAGTGTTTCTCTAATATCCTTAGGTGGAAAAATTTCACCCTTTGAACCAATTTTTAAAATTATTTTATTATTGTTAGAAACGGTCATTATATATTATATAATCCACTCGAATTATTTAAGCTTTTCGAGTGTATAGTAATCTAAAAAATCATTAAAGTTAGAAAAACCTAAAATACTTTAATGTCTTGAAGAGCTAAAATGTTTATTAAATAAAATCGATTTTTCCAAGAAATTAATTACATTATTTTAATCTCTCAACAAAATAATAAATGTGTTGTTTAATTTTCAAGATTTGTTATTTAAGTATTTTAAGTGAGGAATAAATGACTGAAATGAAATCGAAATCTCCGAAAAAGGAGGATATTAAGGAAGAGACGGAAAAAAAGAAAAGAACCTTCAGAAATCTGTCTGATATTGAGATTAAACGCTTATACAAACCGCAAGATATTGAAGATCTCAATTATGAAAACGATTTAGGTGAGCCTGGAAAGTATCCATTTACACGCGGCCCATATCAAAATATGTATCGCGGACGATTATGGACAATGCGCCAGTTTGCTGGTTTTGGTACGGCCGAGCAGACGAACGAGCGGTTTAAATATTTAATTGACCACGGTCAGACTGGATTAAGTGTCGCGTTTCATCTTCCCACAATATATGGATATGAATCAACCGATGAGCGCTCCTTGGGGGAAGTCGGAAAGGAAGGAGTCGCGATCGATACTCTCAGTAACATGGAGGCTCTTTTCGATGGAATCGACCTCTCAAGAATTTCCACTTCCATGACAATCAACGCACCAGCCTCGATACTGCTCTCGATGTATATTGTTGTTGCTGAGAAGCAAGGCGTTCAACCAGAGCAGCTGCGAGGAACAATCCAAAACGATATTTTAAAAGAATATATTGCCCAAAAATCATGGATATTCCCTCCGGAGCCTTCAATGCGACTTATTGTTGATACGATTGAATATTGCACTGAACATGTTCCACAATGGTATACCATCAGTATTAGCGGATATCATATCAGGGAAGCCGGTTCTACTGCCGTACAAGAGTTGGCATTTACTTTAGCTGATGGATTTGCCTATGTAGAAGCGGCTATGGAACGAGGACTAGATGTTGATGAGTTTGCCCACCGTTTATCATTTTTCTTTAATGCGCACAATAATTTTTTCGAAGAGATCGCCAAATATAGAGCCGCACGCCGAATTTGGGCCAAGAGAATGAAAAATGAGTACGGCGCCAAGAAGCCCGAGTCTATGCGACTGAGGTTCCACACCCAAACAGCGGGCGTATCGCTTACTGCCCAAGAACCTGAAAATAATATCGTGAGAGTTGCGTATCAGGGGCTTGCCGCGGTTTTAGGTGGAACGCAGTCACTTCATACGAACTCTTTCGATGAGGCACTCTGCCTACCCACCGAAAAAGCAGTTCGGATCGCACTTCGTACCCAGCAGATAATGGCCTATGAGACTGGAGTCGCAGACACGGTTGACCCATTGGCGGGATCGTATTATGTCGAATCGTTAACCGATAAAATGGAGGAAGAGGCAAATAACTATTTTGATCGGATTGAAGAATTGGGTGGGGTAATCCCTGCGATAAAGAAGAACTTCTTCCAAAAGGAAATTGCAAACGCTTCATATAAATTTCAGAAGGAGATTGAGCGGAAAGAAAGAATTATGGTCGGGGTGAACAAATATAAACCGAAAACCAAGACCGAACCGGACATTCTTAAAATCGATGATGGAGTTGCATTAGAACAAATTGAAAACCTTGAACAAGTTAAAAATGAACGAAATGATGATGTCGTAGAAGAGAAATTAGCCAAACTCAAAAAGGCCGCTCAAGGAACTGAAAATTTAATGCCCTACATTATTGCCGCTGTGCGAGAGTATGCTTCCATCGGTGAGATCATAGGTACATTAAAAGAAGTTTTTGGAACTTATCGGGAGGATTCAATCTTTTAATTAATTCAAAATAAATAAACGTGATAAAATGTCAAAAAAACGAAAAATCAAAGTTTTAGTATCAAAACCAGGCCTAGACGGACATGATCGCGGAGCGAAAGTTGTAGCCCGAGGACTTAGAGATGCTGGAATGGAAGTGATATATACCGGACTTCATCAGACTCCGAAGGACATTGTGAATACAATAATTCAAGAGGATCCGGATGCTGTATTATTAAGCATATTATCAGGGGCACATAATGCTCTCTGCCCTAAGATAATAGAACTTTTAGAAGAACAAAACATAGATGATGTCCTTATCGCTGTTGGAGGAATAATTCCTGAAGAAGATAAGGATTATCTTAGAGAACTTGGATTGAAAGGTTTTTACGGGCCAGGAACTGAAATAAAAGAGATTGTGAATTTTGTAAAGACAAATCTGAAGAGATAACCGTATTTAACAGCATGAAAAATCAATATTCTGAATTAATTGAAAACTTGTTGGGGGGAAATACACGAGCCGCGGCGCGTCTGATGACCATCGCAGAAAACGATATTGAAGCTGCGGAAATCATTGTAAAAGAAATTTATGAACATACAGGGAATGCCTACATCGTAGGAATTACGGGTGCACCGGGCTCGGGAAAAAGCACCTTCATTTCTACTTTAATTAGGAATTTAATTAAACAAGGAAAGAAGATAGGGGTTGTTTGCGTAGATCCCTCTTCTCCCTTAACTGGAGGTGCCTTATTAGGGGATCGCATTCGAATGAAGGAACATTTTTCCATTGATAACCTATTTATTCGAAGCATGGCAAATCGTGGGCAATTAGGAGGGTTGAGTAGGGCAACTGAGGATGTAATTAAGATCTTAGATGCCTATGGCTGCGACATCATAGTCGTAGAAACCGTGGGGGTGGGGCAATCTGAGGTTGACATCTTTAAGTCGGCCCATTCCGTCCTTGTTTTAGTCGTCCCGGGTCTCGGCGATGATATTCAAGCAATTAAAGCAGGAATAATGGAGATTACCGATATATTCGTAGTAAATAAAATGGATTTAGCGGGAGCTGACCGAAAGGTCTCAGAATTGATCAAAATGTTAGAGTTAAAAATGAATTATAACTATTCAGATGATATCAATGATGATTTTGCCAAGATAAAGCAATGGACCCCAGAAATCGTGAAAACAAATTCTATTACTGGAGAAAATTTCGATTTACTCTTGGAAAAAATCAAAAAACACCGGGAGTTCTTAAAGAAGACGGGTATCATTTCAAATTATAAGAAAAACCGGATTAAAAGTGAGATTTTAAAGATTCTCGAGTATAAAATGACAAAAAAGATCGAACAATTGTTCAATGAAAGCGAACATATCAATGAATCGATCAAAAAAGTTATGAATAAATCGATCGATCCTTATTCCATGGCAGAGCTACTATGGGGGATTTATTTTTAAACGTTCCTTCACATCCGTAATATTCATATCATCATGATGTTTACTCCAACATGAACTTTTCATAATCAAACTTCAAAAAAGGGAGTATCTTGAATTATTCCAACTTCATAAAATAATTAAAAAAATTATAATGAAAGCACTTTTGATTGCTGGTGGAGGCAAATTTGGCAAGAAGGCCTTAGAATTTGCTCAAAATCTCCACTTTCACACCATTATTATTGATAAATCTCCCAATTGTCCCGCTTCAGAGTATGTAGATCATAAATTTACACGATTAGAAGGATTATTAGATTCCTATAATAACTCAACTAAACCAAAACTTTTTCTCTTACAAAAGGATATTTCAATCATCAATAAATTGCTTTTTGATACTGAAATTAAATTTAAATTCATCATTCCCGTAGTTCCAGTTCATCTGATTTCATTAATTATAAAATTATTTCTTGAAGAAAATGGCATACAAATTGTCTCAGATAAGCAATCTTGCAGCAAATCTATAAAATCAATCAAGAAAAGCATCCTTTTAAACCATAACTGTAAAGATGGCGTAATTTATTTATCATACGCTAAAGAAGATGAAATATGTCCCGATGACTGTCCTGGCCCCCCTGACTACTGTCCGAACTTCAATAGAGTTAAACCGATCACTATATCAAAATATCTAAAGCAATTTTTTAACGTTTCTGAGGATTTTGCTTTTTTTAAAAAGGAGTGTAAGGTTATTATTACCTTACATAGTTATCAGTTGAAACCTGGACTTGGCGGATTAAAGGGGAATGAGGTCTATAAAATTCTCTCACACGTTAAGAAAACACTCCATATTGTTAAAGAAAAAGAAGTAAATCTTATTCTGGGAACAAGCTGTAACTGTCACGGCGTTATAAACTTCTTTAAATCTTCAAATTCTTCAAGCTAAAACGTGATTCCTTTGGATCTACCCATTCAGAATAAACCCTTATTATTGTTCCTTTTGTAATGTTATTACATTTCGGGCATTCTTCACCCTCAACGCTTTTAAAGGTATAATCACCTTTATTAAACTCTCTTGTGAAGGTTTCACCGCATTCATTGCATTTAATCACGCTATATACCTTTTGTATAAATCGTTCCTTTCGATCGAGCACATCTCCTAAGCTCGGTAATGGGGGTAATTGTGGTTCTTCACTCATAGTATATCATTTGAAATTTAATTTATTGAATATTAACTTTATTTCTATATATGTTTTAATGAAAGGGTTTCTAATATTTTTATTGATTTACCAAATTATATTTGGTTAGGATTGATTCTAAAGATTTTTATTTTGAAGGAGAATACTTTGGCAGTGAAAAATAGAATGTAGCGCCTTGACCCCTGCCTTCGGATTCCACCCATAAGTCCCCTCCGTGCAATTTGATGATACTTTTAGAAATATAAAGCCCCAAGCCAGAACCTTCTGTGCATAAATCATACCCCATTCCATAGCGCTCGATCTTCCCAAACTGAATGAATAAATCTTTTTTTTCTTCGGCAGTAAAACCAATCCCGTTATCTTTAATGGCAATAATATATCTTTCATCTGTAAATTCTGAATTGATTGAAATCTCTCCTTCCAACGGGGTATATTTTATTGCATTTGAGATTAAATTTTCAATGACTTCCAAGATTTTTGCTCTCTCTCCCATCACAAACATCTCTTCATGAATGTCTATTGAAATAGAATGATCTCGAGCCTTTGAGGCCCCTCTTAAGGAGTTAACCGCGATTTGGATTATTTTACTCAGATTTTCTTTTTTTCTGACTATTTTTAAATTATTCGATTCAATTTTAGATGCATTAAGGATTTTATTGACTAGGACTTCCAACCTTTCACATCCATTTTTGATCTCTTTTATATATTCAAGGGCTTTTTTATTCAAATTTTGAGATTCTAATTTCAGCAATAGAGATGAGAAACCCTTAATTGAAATCAAAGGTGTCTTAAGTTCATGCGATGTTCGCCTTAGTAATCTTGACTTTAGTTCATTTAATTCTTTCAGTTTCCTTTCTGACTCTTTAATTTTCTGTTTCGCGATTACGCTATGATGAATATCGCTAATAAGAATCATAATTCCTATAATATTTCCTTTCTCGTAAATGGGGCGGCAATTGGTTCTGGAATAAAATTTAGTTCTATCTTTTTTAATCATTAAAATCTCAGTGTGTCTGTTTAGTTTTCCCTCCTTCAGACGCTTATGCCTTATCTTGACTTTTCTCTTCTCTTTTTCAGCGATTAAGTCGAGATAGTTAAACTCTTCTTTAAGTTCTCCAGGTGTGTATCCAAATAATTGAAATGTTGAAGAGTTTGCATAAGTTATCTTTCCACGATTAGCCACCTCTAAAATTACATCGGGTATTAGCTCAGCGATTCGTCTATATTTTTTCTCCGACTCTTTTAATTTCCTTATGCTGTTGACTCGCTCTGTTACATCGCGTTGAGAGCTAATGTACGCATAAATCTCCCCATTATCATTAAATAATGGTGAGACTTTACATTCATTATAAAAAAATGATCCATCTTTTTTTTTGTTTAATAAAACCGATCTATATACCCCACCTGAAGATATGGTATCATAAATTTCGCGTTCTATGCTATCTGGGTCTGGTTCGGCGTTAAACATGATAGGATTTTTATTCCGTATTTCCTCAAACGACCATCCGAATAATTCTTCCGCGGCTTTATTCATGTAGGTAATGTGGAACTTTAAGTCAGTTTTAATGATTGCGTCCGTAGTTTTTTCTGTAATCATAGATAGTTCCTTTAACTTTTCTTCCCATTTCTTACGATCAGTAATATCAAAAATGATAGCTTGGATCGCTCGCTCATTATTATATGTGATAAATTCCGCTACCATAGAGATCCAAATCTCCCCATGATTTTTTTTTACTATATTAAACTCGCTCGGATTTGTATGACCCTTTATTAAGAATTCTACATAATCCTTCTTTAATGATTCTAATCCGCCATGGGCATAAATATCAAGTTCAAAAAAGTCCTTTCCAACAAAATACTCTTTGTTGTAGCCCGTTATTTCTGTAAGAGTATCATTGCAATCGATAATTTTTCCCTTTAGATCTGTGATAATAATCCCAGCAGGGGTGCTGTTAAATAATTGAGAAAAATTTTGTTCTAAGGATACTACTTTCTCTTTATTTTTCTGTTCTATAAACTCCAATAAAGCATTAGATTTATTATCTGATTTCTGAAGTATCTCTTCAATTTTTTCTTTTTCTGAGAGATTAAGAAATTCGTTTTCTGATGGATGCATATCCTAACTGAAAATAATTAAGTTGAAAAAATAAGTTATATTTTAGGAGAGGTAATGAAACCTTGCTTATTTACATTTGATTTATGAAAAATTAATACTTATTTAATTTGGAGAGATTAGAAAAAGATTAATGTTTGTTAAGGTTATATTTATATTACCATTAATTTAATTACGTTGGAGGATAAAAATTATATTGTTGAAGTTCGTCCAAGTTGCGAGTCCCAGCATAACCTAAAAAATTGTTATCTCCGCATTTAACATAGAAATCATGAATTTTGTCCCAATTATCAGGATAATCAATAATTAATATTACTTTATCTAACCCTAATGTTATGTTAAGATTATTTATTCCCTCCTCTTGCCAACTGCTATTAGTTAAAGTATTCCCATTATAAAATAAATCTTCACGACCAATACCATCAATATTATCCACATAGGAAGTATTAACCAATAAATTGTCAGCATTTTGGGCAAACACAATAAAATCATTCCCTGCGTTAGACTTTACATAATTTGAAATATTTGCTACAAAATCCATCATTAACCAATTTGCATGAGAAATATTTCCCTCATAATATTCATAAGCATCTATTATATCCATATAAACCCCATCAAAACTCGCATTAATTATTTTATCTAAGTATTGAAAGATTATATTTTGCCATTCATGGTCCCAATAATTCACCTTATAATTTCCCTCCCATTCTGGATTTTCCTCATCAAGCCAATTTGGAGGGTTTGTTTCCCATGTTGAATTCCAATAAAACCGGTAATCTTCGGCTTCACCGATGCTAAGGTAGGACAACAATAATTTCTGCGCCGCTCCGGACGATTTCATATAAGTCACATTAGAAGATGAAAACTCTCCTGCCTCAGTTCCATTTATAGAATAATCAATTATCATTAAATCGTATTTACTATTATGGATTTCATCCATATTAATGTTTTGAAGTAAGTACGCAAAATCATCAATCGTTCTATTGGCTACATCAAATTGTACCCTTTCCAATTCAGGATATTGTGTTCTATTGTTTGAATCTCTAAAGAAGGTAAAAGGAGAAGTTAATGCTATTATTATAAGAACTACCAGTAAAGCCGAACTTATTATTATCCCCGTTTTTCTCTTCATGGTTATTTAAATGATTTTCAAAATTGATTATTCATATAATTCAATATATATTGAAAACTTTTTATATTTCTATGTGATGCTTTCATTATATAATAAATATTCTCAAGAAAATTTTTTAGGGAAGATTTTAAATCGATAAAGAATAAACTTTAATTGTGTTTTCATATTTATCATACAATAGTTTTATAGGGATTTTTACAAAAAAATAGAAAAATGACGCAAGAAAGCTTTTTTAAAGTCTTATTAATTGGACCTGAAAATTCTGGAAAGAGTTGCTTGATTAATTTTGCTATGAACTCCGTTTTTGAACCTAACTATACACCAACGGTTGGAGCTGATTTTTCCATTAAAAAGGTTGGAGAATCAGACGAATTAGGTGATGTCAAGCTCCAAATCTGGGATTTAGCAGGCTCCAAAACATTTCGAGATATTGTTAAGGCATACTTTCCGGAAGCTAAGGCATGTGTTTTTGTCGTTGATAATACAACCATAAATAGTTTAGATACCGATGAATGGAAGGAATTTCTTTGGGAATGGGAGGAAGCAACAATAGACCAAGATATTGGTCTTTATTTAGTTGCCTTAAATAAGTTGGATATTGAAGATAAAGCTATTATACAACATGACAATATAAATGGAACCCCATTAGAGTGGGTAAAGGATAAAGAGATACCTGTCGTAAAAACTTCAGCTAAAACGGGGCAAGGAATTGATGATTTGTTTTCCCTTTTGACTAATCTGCTGATTTATAAGGAAAACATTGCTCTCGAACCTCAATCTATTAATCCCGAAAATATAATCTTCATTCCCGATACTTGGGGTTCTGAAAAGCGGCAGAAACTAAAATTACCAGAACGTCGAGAAGAAGTAATAGTGCCTACAGAAAAAGAACCGGTCGAGGTACCAACAGTGGAAATAAGCCAAGTGGAACCCGAACCCGTCGAGGCGGCGGCACCGACCTATGAGCCCCCAACACCTCCGGCACCGACCGAAGAATATACACCCCCAGCGGAATCACCGCAAGTGGAACCCGAACCCGTCGAGG
>CAZDJH010000041.1:11643-15418 GCA_964505645.1 uncultured archaeon
CACCGACCTACGAGCCCCCAACACCTCCGGCACCGACCGAGGAATATGCACCCCCGGCGGAATCACCGCAAGCGGAACCCGAACCCGTCGAGGCGGCGGCACCGACCTACGAGCCCCCAACACCTCCGGCACCGACCGAGGAATATGCACCCCCAGCGGAATCACCGCAAGTGGAACCCGAACCCGTCGAGGAGACGGTGATGAACATTGAGAAGCCGCAAGTTCCTCCCAAGCCCATAGAAAAATTCCCCCAAACTATTGAAGAACCCTCAACCATATCAGAATCAATAGAGGAGACCGCTTCGAGTCTTGAAGTTTCTAACAAAGAAGAATTAAGGCAGAAGGCTTTGATACATTTAGAAAATCTCTTAGGGATATTTAACAAACTGGAATTCACTGAGGAAGCAGAGAATATAAAATCATTAATCTTTCGCATCCAAAATACTTAATCTATCTAACTTTCTCTTTAAAAAATATAATTGAACTAACAAGCCCTAAAGGGCGATGCTTTTCGCCCAATAATTGTAAAAACAGGTTTTATTGCATTTGCATACGATCCCTAATTTTCACTTTCAATCATCCGCCCTTTCTTCTGATGTCTCTTCCTTATTAACCCTTTCCTTACTTTTACTTGCTTTCTCTTTCCTGGATGCCTCACTTTTATCTAAACCTTCCTTTCCATTTTTTTCTTCTTTCTTAGGTTCTGGAGGTTTAGGCTTCCGTGAAATTATAACTTTTGCATATCGCAAAATATCTTTATCGAGCTTCCAACCATTTTGAACCACATCAACGATTGAGTTATTCGGGAGGTCCTCTCTTTCGATAGAACTTAGAGCTTCATGTTTATCATAGTCAAATCGGTCTCCTTCATTGATTTCCATTGGTTCAGCACCATAAGATTTGAATATATTGAGAAATTGCTTGTAAAACTGTTGTAAAGAGCCGTTATCATCTATTTCTTTTGCGGCGCTTTTGAAGGAATCATAAAGCGGTAAAAAGCTTTTTAAGACATCTCCTCTATATTGAACTCGTAAATTTTTACGGGATTTGTCCCATCGTTTTTGTGTATTCTCGAAATCTGCCTGCAAGTGAATGAATTTATCTTTCCAATTTTCCACTTCCTCTTTCAGATCTGCTATCTTTTCTTCCAATTGCTTTCTTTTCTCTTCATTCGCGTCGGTTAATTCTTTTAGACTTTCAATCTTATCAATTAAGTCATCCTTAGATAAAGCTTGTAATTTCTCCCTTTCAGTTTTTTCCTTTTTCTTCTCAATCTTTTCTTTATTTCCAGTCTCAGTTTTAATTTCCCCGGTTGAACTTTTCTCTGGTTTTTGCTTACCTATATTTTTATCTTGTTGCTTTTTATTGGTATCTTTTTCTATTTCATTCATTTTAAGACCTTTTATTATTCTTTATATGGGATTAATTTATCAGAAACATTATCCTTCATTAATTAAATAAAATTAAATAATTCCTTAAAATATTTTGATTTGGGGATCATTTATTAATTCTTAAAAAAAATAAAGGAAAATATAGAAAAAATATATAAAGATTAGATTAATCGACTATCTAATATGGAACTACCTAAATATAGTATTGGAACTGGGGATCGGTTTGGTCAACAAGGAAAACCCTTGCTTAAAGCAATAATGAAGGCAAGGAACAATGGAATCAATTTGTCTATCGTATGGAATAAATCAGAAAGAGAGCATTCCATCATTAAAACGAGCCCAAAAGATGTTTTCATTGAGGCTAAAAATGCGGTGAGCGAATATAGTTATGATGGTAAATATTTCATTGACGCTGATCATATAAACTATAACAATGTGGATCACTATATAAAATATAGCAATTATTTTACGATAGATGTGGCAGAATTCATTGGAAGAAAGCCCCCGAGAAAAGATATGGATAAATTTATTGAAAAAAGTAAGGATTATGAAGAGAATTTGAGTATTTCAGATCTTAAAGCGTCTCTTGAAGTTACTAATGAATTAATTCGTCAAATTGCCGAAAAATACCTTTCTGCAGTAAGTGAAGCCGGTAGAATATATCGGAAAATCGAAAAGAAAAAGGGACGAGGGAATTTTATCACCGAAATTTCTATGGATGAGACAAAGGATCCTCAAACCCCCTTCGAAATTCTATTTATTTTACTAGCCATAGCTGAAGAAAATATCCCCATTCAAACCATTGCTCCAAAATTTTCTGGGCAATTTTTAAAGGGCATTGATTATGTGGGAGATATTGACCAGTTTATAAGGGAATTTAGGAATGATTTAGCAATAATAAATTTCGCAATTGAAGAATTCTCTTTTCCCACTACTTTAAAGTTAAGCATCCATTCTGGAAGCGATAAGTTTTCCCTATACCCCCAAATTAGGAAAGCAATCAGAGACTTTAATACTGGAGTTCATATAAAAACCGCGGGTACGACTTGGCTAGAGGAATTGATCGGACTAGCAGCTGCGGGGGGAGATGGCTTAGAGACCGTGAAAGAAATTTATGCTAAAGCCTATAGAAGATTTGATGATCTTTGCAAACCTTATGCATCAGTAATTTCCATAAATAGAAAAGAGTTACCATCTCCAGATACAGTAAAAGATTGGTCAAGTGAAGAAATTATGAACGCATTGATTCACGATATAGATAATGTTAATTTAGATAGGAACTTGCGGCAGCTTTTCCATGTGGCATATAAGATTGCTGCAGAAATGGGAGAAATATATATTAAGGCTTTAAGAAAGCATAATTCAATTATTTCTGAGAAAGTTACTTTCAATATTTTAGAAAGACATATTAAAAAGATATTTTTTTGAGACTTGATATTATTTAATGAGTATAGAATATCGGATCAATACCCATTCTTATTATCCATCCATTATTTTTTCCTAAAAAATTATTAATCTCGATAACTTAAATTTTTATAGGAGCTTTACTTCATTTTTTATATAATTTATTTTTCAAATAAAACCCAAATTGGTGAAGAAATCAAATGGCTCTCAATACTATCGATTATATTAACGGACCTCTCTTTACAATTTTTAGCATTTTATCTCTACTTGTAGGAATACACATTCTTCTGCGATATTTTAAAGTCAAAAAGACATCATTTATTTACGTAGGGTTAGCGTGGATCTTTTTAACAAGCCCATGGTTTCCATCTATGATCGCATTCTTTAATTCTTTATTGACCGGTGCTTCTCCGGGATTACATCAAACCATCTATTTTTTCCTTGGAAATATTTTTGTTCCTTTAGCAGCGATTTGCTGGATTGCTGCCTTAGCAGAATTACTCTTTGAGCGATATAAAAAAATTTTGCTTCCTATTTTTATTGTTTATGGAATCGTGTTTTATATTGTTTTCTTTTTACAATTAGCATTTGATCAATCTGCAATCGGAACACTTGTAGGGGATATAGATGTGAAGTATGAATCTATTTCCTTTGTAGGATTTTTTTATATCTCTATTTTGCTACTTTTCCTAATAACTGGAATCTTATTTACCAAACAAACAATAAGTTCACCGAATAAAGAAATTCGAATTAAATCACGGTTTTTATTACTCGCCTTCTTTCTTTTTACTTCTGGAGCTTTATTGGATGCGCTGATCCGGAAAGACATCTTAACTATAATATTAATGAGGGCGTTAGAGATATCTGGTTCTTTATGCTTCTATTTTGGCTTTATCCTTCCTAAATCCGTAGAAAAAGTTTTTGTAAAGTGATTTTCAACTTTCAATTTTTACCTTTTTCTTTTTCTTAATTATTATGCC
>CAZDJH010000042.1:0-15319 GCA_964505645.1 uncultured archaeon
GCGAGATCCTTGAAGAAAAATATAGTATTCCTGTTTTTCAATCCATTACAACGCTTATGAAATCTATAGCAAAAGTAGTAACGCGAAATCCGAAATGAATTGGGAAAATAAAGGCTTAATGATTAAGAAAAAATGA
Organism: uncultured archaeon; assembly: GCA_964505645.1. GTDB lineage: Archaea > Asgardarchaeota > Lokiarchaeia > Sigyniarchaeales > SOKP01 > TEKIR-8. The sequence continues at coordinate 137 of CAZDJH010000042.1, forward strand.
AAATAAAATAAATTACTTTAGAGCTTAGATTCGACTCTAGATCCCCCCTTCACCTGAAAAAATCAATTTTACTCTTCGGCGCCTACATTTTCGTACTTTCCTTGTACTTCACTCAATTCTACAGAGACCAGAGTATGCCCCCTATGAATTCCTTCAAACTCCTTAAGTTTTTGTTTATTTTCAATACTTTCAGGCCGAATAATTATGTACTTTCGGCAACCAGTACAAGCTTTCACACGAACCAATGTTTGATTTCACCTTTTAATTTATGTCATGCTTTTTTATTTCCATTAAACCTATAGTAATAATAATATTTATAATAATATTTAATTTTATTTTAAATCATTCCCAAATAAGTTATAAACATATTCATTTGATATGGAAGGGTCCTATTTATTAGTAATCAAAGTCAAAAATCAAACCACAATTAAAATCGGCGCAAAAGGATTAATTTCCTTCAAAAGAGGGATATATATCTATGTAGGTTCAGCGATGGGTAATGGGTCTACCTCTTTAGTCAATCGAGTAACGAGGCATCTAAGACGCGGCAAGAGCAAATCATTACATTGGCATATTGACTATTTATTGGAATCCGAAGTGTCCACAATAATTCGATTATACTTACTCCCATGTAAGGAAAAAAGTGAATGTGGAATAGCATCAATGTTAGAAAAGGCTGCTGAAGGATATGTAAATGGTTTTGGGTGTTCTGATTGTAATTGTCAGAGTCATCTTTTTTATTATGCCTCTAAGAGGGATCTGAAGGCTTTCTTCGAAAACTGCTAAATACTCTGGATTAGACAAAATTAGCAAATATGGCTTTTCTAAAAATATAAAAACGATTTAAAATAAAATAAAAATATAAATAAAACAAAAATTATAAACAAAAGTGAGTAAAAGTATGGGAATATTAGATGGAAAGGCGGCTATTATAACCGGAGCAGGGCGCGGTCTGGGAAAGCAAGAAGCCTTAGCCCTCGCTAGAGAAGGATGTAATGTCTTGATAAACGACCTCGGTGCCTCTTTTGATGGGACCGGCAAGGAAACCAAAATTGCTGACCAGGTAGTTGAAGAATTAAAGGCGTTGGGCGTTGATGCCGTTGCGAATTATAGCTCAGTTACCGATTTTGATGCTGCCGGGGAAATGCTTGATCAGGCAATCGATGCGTTTGGAAAAGTAGATATTATCGTCAATAATGCAGGGATACTAAGAGATCGAATGCTTTTCAATATGGCCGAAGAAGAATTTGACGCCGTTATTGCGGTCCACCTTAAAGGAACGTTTAATATGATGCGGCATGCGGCGGAATATTTTAGAAAGGAAGTAAAAGCAAAGAACCAGAAGCGAAAGTGGGGGCGAATAATTAATACCGCCTCGGATGCGGGATTACTCGGAAATGCGGGACAGATTAATTACGGCGCTGCGAAAGCGGGTATAGCTGCGATGACTAAAGTCGGCGCGATGGAAATGAAAAAGTATTGTACGATTAATTGTATCGTTCCAATGGCCAGAACACGCCTCACAACGGATGCCACACCAAAAATGAAAGCAATAATGGAAAAGAAAGCGGAATCAGGCTTGGATATATTTGATCCCGCGAATGTTGCGCCCTTGGTTGCCTTCTTATCCTCGAAAAAAGGTCGTAGAATCAATGGAGAGGTCTTTAGGATCGCGGGCGATAAACTCTGGATCTGGAGAGGCTGGCATACAGTTAACCGTATTAGCAATGATGGCAAACCATTTACGCCGCAAACGATATCGGAACGGATTGACGAATTAATGGAAGATTTACCAGAAGAACAGAGCATAATGAATGTTGCTGGAGAATTACTCCAGGAATAATTTAATTTTTTAGTTCTTTTAATCTCTTTCTCTATTTTTTCTTTATTTTTTCTCTTTTTTGATTTTTAATTATATCCTAAATAAGAAGGCAACGGGAAAGAAAAGAATAATTGAAAGTATTGCGGCCATAGGAAAGGTTAATATCCAGATTAGTGTTATTTTCCACATACCTTTTTTTGTTGGAGCTTTCCGTGCTTTTGCTAATCCTAATAAAGATGCGACCAGCATATGGGAGCCGGATAGCGGAACCCCCAGGAATGTTCCTATAAATAGTATTACGGCGGTGGGAACTTGACTGGCAAATGCAGAACTCGGGACTAATTCGGTGATTTCCCCTACACTCTTAATGACACGTCTTCCCAAAACGATAATTCCCAGTGAAAAATTGATCCCCACTATGAGTAAAATCAAATTAATGTCTATCCCTACGCCATACACAATTCCGACGGCATTAGAGCAATCGTTTCCTGCTCTGGAGAACGCAGTCAAGCAAATCGCCGCTAATAGAATATAGGAGAAGATCTTTTCGGTGTTTTCAAAAGCTTTAAATCCATTTAGCCTACTAATTACAAACTTGTTTATAGCTTTATATACCACATAGGTTAATATAAAGCCGATTAAGGGAGAAAGTAACCACCAAATTGCCATTTCTCCGATCGAAAGCCAATTCACGCCCACAAAGCCCACCCTGAGTATGCCGATTCCTATAATCGACCCAATGGTAGAATGTGTGGTAGAAATGGGTGCTCCTAATACAGAAGCAATGATAAGCCATAGGGATGTAGAAATTAAAACGGTAAGGACTATTGCATTGGTTACACTAATCGTTAATAGGTCCTTCCCGACAGTCTCGCTTACTCCTCTCCCGAGGATAAACGCCCCTAATAAAGCCAATATCGTTGCTAAAACCAATATCTCTTTCATCAAGAGCGTACGGGAACCGTATACCGTGGAAAAGGTCTCATCATTAGCGCCAATAGCAAAACTTATAAAAACAGAGATGACTATGAACACTATAATAATTATCATTATTAAATCAGCTCCGATTATCGAGTGGGGTATTTTATGATTAATCCCCTTAGATAGTCGGCTATATCTTCAACAAAGGATATAATCTCATATAAGTTGTTGATTAGCTTTGAACTGAGATATACCTTCGTTGGATTATCCGTTTTTTTATATACAATTTCCAATAGGTTGAATTTAAGGGTACGTGCTTCCCTTCTTATCGATTCAATTTCAAAGGTATTATCATAGGCACCATCAAAACTGGTTTCCATTAATATTAAAGTTTCTGTTAACTTTTTCATCATGGTGTAGCAGATATCACACATTCTCTTAAAGTCATCCGAGATATCATCGTATAATTCAAAAGGAAAAATTCGCATGAACCTTGCAAGAAATTCAATTTTTCCTAATGCTTCATCGACGAACGTGATTATCTTGTATCTATCTTCAATCAAAAAAGGAAGTGCTCTTTTATTTTGGAATAAAACTTGAATGTATCTATCCTTTATTCTATCACATTTCTTTTCGGATTGAATTACTCCTTCTAATCTCTCTTTATCTAATTTTTGGTTTACAAAATCTTCGATAAGCGTGTGGAGTAAGGTTGCGCCTTCCATTAATTCATCAGTATATTCCTTAAAAATTTCATCAATACTTTTAGAATCTGAGTTCCTTAACTTCATATAATACTTTAGAGTAAACAATAATTAATAAATATTGTATATCTTAAACTTTTAGGAATACGCAACTTAGGGAAATCCCATACTGACATAGGTAGGTACAAACCATAAGTTCCCTTTTTTCTGAAGAGCGTGGGTTTTAAATTGTTTCATCATCAATACCCCACCTTTAATAGTCTTAAAGCTAAGAGTCTGAAATGCACTTTGTATCACTTTATCATTAGAATCACCCATATATAGTAAAATTCCGATATTTCGCTGTATTGCTGCTTTCATAATCTTATCTATTAGGTATTTAATTGCCCGCAGTAAATGATTTGTATTCCGAAAACTTTTCCTTTCAATAGCGAGTTCATGAATAACTCCCAGTCGAATAGAGCTCCTCAGCGGTGAAAGATAAAGATTCTCAATTGTTAAACTGGCTCCACCTATAATGTTTTTCTTATTCTCAATAAAAATATAAGAGGGGGTCTCTCGTGAATAGGGAACATTTTTTCGTGCCCATTGAACCTTTTCTTTTGTATATTTCGAATAACCATCATAATATGCCGGTATAATTCGGTTCATTACTCTCGCAAATTTTAGATGATAAGAATTCGAGTGGATTTGATAGGAAAATCTTTTAAAGGAAGATTTTGAATAGATTTGAGATTTAAATAAAATTCTTGAAAGGTAAGACGAATAAAAAATAAACGGTGTCAACAGCATAGATATAGGCAAATCTCTAATTAACCGAAAATAATGGGGAAAATTTATATAGGCATTTAATCGAGTAGCATCTTCATAGCCGTACTTTAAATATATCTTTTTACGAGCAATACCATGGTAATCGGCAGTCAGCAAGGAGATATCACAATTTTTTCGTTCCATATATTCGATGGCTTTTTCCATTAAATTCGTGGCGATTCCTTGTTGAGTATAATCGGGATGACAGGAGACATCATTTATATCTCCGACAAGGTATTTCTTGTTGTTAATGGTAATAATTTCTAATAAATTCACGAAGATCGCGCCAACAATGTTATTTTCTTCCTTATCCTCGGCAATCTGAACCATTTCAGGTTCAAAATTCGGGGAGTTAGCATATCTCCATTTTTCAATTAACCCAGTCCGAATAAAACTTGTAGAATTCTGTTGAAATGCTTTATTATATAAATCGGCAAGTTGTGCATCATCTCCTTTCTCATAATGACGATAAACGATATTGGTCATAAATTCTTCTCATAGATTTGAATATGTTTAAACTTTTTACTTTTTCTATACACGCTATTTCTAAATTGTCTATAAGAGTAATTTATAAGATATATTTGTATTCTTTACAAAAATAATAATATCTTTCTGCATTAGCTAAAACTTAAATATCAATGCCCCTTTTTAAGTAATTATTAATAGATTTATTTAATTTGGAAGAGGTCAAATCAATTTGAAACTCACGGAAATTATAGGTTTAGAGGAAAAAGATGCTAAACTCTTAAAAAAAGAAGGAATTAAGGAAGTTAAAGACTTAGTCCCATTGAGTCAAAGCCAAATCAGAAAGCTGGCTAAAAAGACTAAAATTGATAGAAGGACTATTGATACATGGCAAGAGCACGCCGATTTAATGCGATTAGATGGGGTGGATCCCACATATGCGTGGGTGTTAAATAGTATCGGGATTGACTCCGTAAAGGAATTCTCCAATCGGAACCCCAATAATACCTTAGAACGAATAAAGGAATTCACCAATAAAGAATCCGATAAGGTAAAGACTATACCGAGCTTAGAACAGATTAAGAAATGGATTGAACAAGCAAATATCTACAAGCAAAAATATGGCGAATATGGCAAAAAATATTGGATAAATAAATGGGTTCAATCGCCCATAATTTATCAAGGAAGGGCTTTACGTGGAGATTCCTATTATAAAGCGATTAGTATTGATGTGAAAGCGTTTATTATGAAGTATGATGCCATTTTGGCTCAAGTTATCGACCAATTTAATCTTAAAAAGAATACACCTAATGAAACTGCGTTAGCATGTCAGCAATTTGTCGCTGAGAAGTTTACCTATGTTTATGATGAAGAAAACGCAGATATTGTGGAATTTTGGATGTTCCCCTTCGAAAGTATTCAGTCGGGCATCGGAGATTGCGAAGATGGCGCGATTTTAACGGCTGCTTTAATGATCAATGCGGGAATTCCCTCATGGCGGGTAAAAGTATGTGCGGGATTTGTTTTACAAGATCCAAATGTCGCTCCCGCCAGCCCCACCGAGGAAGACTTGGGAGGGCATGGATATACGATATACCTAGCCGACCGACCCAATTCAGAGCGTAATTTGGAATGGGTAATATTAGATTGGTGCTATCTTGCCGACCCGAATATCCCTATTGAGGAAAAGCCTCTGGCACGGGAAGGCGGACAAAATAACGCCTATAAAGACATCTGGTTTACCTTTAACGATGAAAATAGTTGGGCTAATGAAGCGTTCCAAGTCACGGACGGTAGAATTAGTAAAAAACAAAAAGCCAAGAAAGAGAAGGTGCTAGGTTCAATTAAAAAATTAATGGAACAAATCAACTTAAACATAAATAAATAACTTCTTTAAATTCGCAAAAACAAAATATTTTTATTCTAAAAATATTCTTTTGTATTATAAGAGTTAAAAAATAAAATTAACTAATTAAGTGGACGATTTTAAATGTCAAATGTGGAATCAACACTAGAATCTCTAAAGGCTATTAAGGGCGTTCACGGCGCCGCGCTCATCGAGCGGTTTGGTCTAATCAAGGGTCAAGCACTTCCAGGTTGGATTAGCGCCGAAGGTGTTGCCGCTATGGTGACGCTCATCCTTAAAGCCTCCCAGCGCGCAACAAAAGAGTTGGAGCAGGGCGAGTTCAATCAAGCCATTATAGAGAGTAAGAATGGGAAGATTTTGTTTACGGAGATCAAGGGAAGCGTTCTGGCGATCATTACAACTGTAGATGCGAAGTTAGGTATAATAAACTTAAAGCTAAATGCTGCCAAAAAGCAATTAGTACAGTAAATTTAATTTTTTTATTATCTTTTTTATTTGAATATAGAATCACGTGGTTAAAAAGTTTCCAAAAGCATCTAAGCCTCTTTTAGAAATCTCAAGAAAAAAGTTATCAAATATAGCAATTTAATAAAAAAAGATTAGAAATTTATTTTGAATAGTAAAGTGCTTTTAATATCGCTTTTTCTTTCGTCTACTCAGGATTAGAGTACTAAGAATGATGCTAATGCCAATGGATGATAGGAAAGGTATAGAAGGATACCCATTTACGGAATTATCCGCTCCGTTTGAAGGAGTGGAGTACTTAAGAAGGAGCACATCTGAGCTGTCAATTCCAAATCTATTAGTCTCGCCTGCTACATAAATGTAACCCGAAGCGTCGAGTCCAATATCTCTATTTTTGAAGAGTTGAGTCAATATGAGTAGTTAATCTGAAGCCGGCTTCTCATTCCTTTTTAGTAAATATTTCGAAAAAATATTCATATAGAGGCACTCCTCTGGAGGTAATTCAGTTGTAAGGCTTGGAGAGTCGGTAAAGGAAATGTTTGCACCCCGAATTATCACGATGGGGGTTCGCTCGTCCGCCTCCCCCAAGAGGAACTGGGCGGCGCTGGTTAAGTCGTCTGCGATTGCTCTCATCGTAATCTTCAATGGTCTACCGAAAAGATCCGGCTGTGAAATCTTATTTTCAACGGGTTCAAACCCCGCAGTCGCGATGGCGATACCAATCGTCCCCTTCCTTAGTGGTTGTACGCGTGAATCGGCAATAATCACTCCAAGCCGGTTGAGGTTAAAATGTTCCCTTAATTCTTTCCAGATCTCCAACACGACCTCTTTTAGATTTTGTGGAAAAAAGACGACATTTCCAATCCCCGCATTAGAGCGATCAATACCCGCATTTGCAATTAATATCCCGTTCACTTGTGTCAAAATGACCTCTTTCATCCCGCCCAAAATCATATCCGCTTCCCTTAAGATTAATTCCACTACTCTTTCATCCATTTCATATTTGTGGGCTAATTTTTTCGCTTTTTGAGAAATATCGGTCATTTTTGATAATTCTTGTACGCGCCCTTGTGCAGTAGCGATGATTTTTCCCGAAATAATCACAACATCATTTTCCTTCAATGAATTTCCGTCATTTTTAATGGACTCAATAAGAATCTTTAAGAGGGCATCATTAGGTCGGATTATGGGGGTTTTAATCGGAAATAAAGAAAGGTTCATAGCTATAAAGAGTAATGAATCGTATTTTATATCAATTCTTGTCTTTCTCTATCATAGCACGAAAACCTTTTTTTAGAGTATTATTTTTCATCTCTAACTAATATGAATAAAATTTATTCCAAATTATACGACTCGCTTGAAATCGGCGATGATTTCAACATCATAATGGGAGTGATCAATTTATCTCCCGAATCATTTTATAAGGGGTCAATCTTTCAAGAAGCAGATAAGATTAAGGATGCCGCAAAAATAATGGTGGATAATGGAGCACGGATTCTCGACATCGGGGCCCGCTCTACCGCCCCTTGGTCTAAAAGAATTACCATTAAAGAAGAAAAAGAGCGATTAATCCCGGCCCTAAAGATCATCTCCGAATTCATTGGGGATGAGGTTTTGATTTCAATCGACACCCAATATCGAGAAGTCGCGGAGTTATCTTATGAAACCACCGAGAGATTTAACAGGAAGATAATTATCAATGATGTGAGTTGTCTTAAAACAGACCCTTCTTTAGGAGATTTCATTACTGAATTACAATTACCAACAATTTTAATGGCTTCCAAAGAGGTTCCCGGCGATCTATGCACATTGAATGAGATCTCGAAAGAATTTTCTAAAACAATTAAAAAATTAGAAGAAAAAGGATTTGATACAGATAAACTTATTTTAGATCCTGGAATAGGTCATTGGATTGAACGAAAAACTTATAACTACGATTTACATATTATAAAAAACCTGGAAAAGTTGCGCAATTTTCATAAACCTATATTAGTGGCCATATCCCGTAAATCGTTTATTGGAAACGTTTTAAATATCCCTGACCCAAAAGATAGATTAGCGGGAACACTATCCGCAACGGCAATAGCGGTTTATAATGGTGCACACATTATCAGAACGCACGATGTTAGTAAAGATCTTATGGATATAGTCACAATGGCGAAAGAGATAAGAACATCTTCTGATAATCCTTAGAAGTAACCATCTTCACACCTTTTTCCGATATTTTTCACCAAAAATAACCCAATCTTTGACATCCGAATTTTTATATGATTTAATATGTTCAAATTAATTAAGAATAATTATGACCTTACCGTTAGAAAATGTTAAAGTAATCGATTTGAGTAGGATGCTACCGGGCCCTTATTGCTCAATGATTTTATCTGACTTAGGTGCAGAAGTAATACGTGTGGAAGACCCCTCCTTTCCGTATTCATCGCCCCCTCCTTTTTATCAAAAGGGAAGACACCGTTTCTCGGCCTTTAATGCAATTTTAATGAGAAATAAGAAATCTATGACTTTAAACCTTAAAAAGCAAAAGGCAAGGAAGCTCTTCTATGAACTCGTAAAGGACTCGGACGTAGTATTGGAGACCTTCAGACCGGGAATTGTAGAGAAGCTTGAAATCGATTATAAGACCCTATCAACTATAAATAAGAGGATTATCTATTGTTCATTGTCCGGATACGGACAAACCGGGCCTTATAAGTACAGAGCGGGTCATGATATGAATTATGTGGGGCTCTGCGGGATCTTAGACTTAAATAGAAAGCGAGAAAAACACAATAAAGACGAAGGGAGAAAACCCGTGGTGCCCGGAATTCAGGCCGCAGATATCGGGGGAGGAATGATGGCGGCTATAGGAATCCTTGGGGCAATCATCGAGAGGGAAAGCAACCCCGAACGGGAAGGGCAATATATCGATGTTTCTATGTTGGACTGCTCCTTTTCGTTTATGCCGATGGCAGCCGCCTATCATTTTTCTAAGGATAAGTGCGGTACGATCGTGCCCGAAAACCCTCTTCACGGTTCAGCGCCTTATTACCAAATATATAAGACAAAAGACGATAAATATGTTAGCGTGGGCGCGATTGAAATGAAGTTCTGGCATGAATTATGCGAGGAATTAGGACGCGATGATCTTAAATATAAACAAGGGGCAAAAGAAGAAGAAAGAGAATATGTCTTTGATGAACTTAAGAAGGATTTCTTAAAGAAAACTCAAGCCGAATGGATGGAGATTTTCCAGGGAACAGATGCCTGCGTGGCCCCCATTAATGATTTCGGCGAAGCGTGCGATGACCCTCAAATTAAATCAAGGGACATGGTCAAAACTCAACAACATCCGAAAATCGGGGAAATCCAAAACATCGCCTCGCCCATTAAATATTCGCGAACCCCTCTGAAAATCAGAAGCCTTGCTCCAAAGGTGGGAAAAAATACTAAAGATATCTTAAAATCAATGGGATATTCTAAGGAAGAAATTAAAGGTTTTAAACGAAATGGGGTTATATAAAAAAAGAATTATCGTTAATTTTAATTACTCATCTTGCTATATACTTTATAATAGAGTTCATAATATTCTCAAAAAAGGGAGATAAATTCAATGTCAAAGGAGTTAGAACAACCCAATAAAAAGGAAAAAAAAACTAAAGAAGCCAGAGAAAAAGAAACAGATAAAGAGGTTGAAACTCAAGAAAAGTCCGAGGTTAAAGGGGCAGCAGAAGTAGAAAAAGTGAGTGAGGAAGAAGAGGATGTAATTAAATCTGGCGACTCTGAACAATCAGGGGAAGGTGCAGAGAGTGAAAAAGCGGTAGTTATTGAAGCCGAAGCGTATAAAACAATCATCTTATATGCCAGCAGGTACGCTAATCAATCAATTCCAAAAGAGAATTGGAAAGAAATATATGGAGTTCTAATTGGACATATGGATGAGGATATCGTTTATGTTGAGAGAGCTGAAGCGTTAACTTATGGACACGCTACTGATGTCCAATTGAATGATAAACACTTAGCATTTATCGCTGAGATAGAAGATGAATTATATAGGGAGGCAAAACATCAATTTATTGTTGGATGGTTTCATAGCCATCCGGGTTTAGGCCTTTTTTACTCATATGTGGATTTAATTAACCATATTGGATTTCAAGGAAAAAATCCAGACGCCATTGGGTTAGTGTTTGATCATACTCTCCTTGGAAAAAAAAAGTTGGAGAAAGTAGAGGGGACCGACCATAAAATTACAAAATATGATACAGGATTTGAAATATATCGAATGAATGACGTAAATATGGATATCAATGTGCCGGAATTTGATGAGAACTATCATGAAGTTGATTATATTGTAAAAGGATTAAATAAGTTTTTCTTCGCAAACGTACTAAGTGAATTATCAAGCTTGGTGAGCGCTGGAAAGCCCTTACAAGCTGCATACCGAGAGAATATTTCATTGGAATCGAATTATTCAGGAGAACAAAATATAGGTAAAGAAAATGAAACCCTACAGCAAAACGAGTTTTCATCTCAATCCCAAGAAGTCAAAGATGAATCCGTCTCCACTGAATTTAATGATTTTCAATTAGAAAATATTCCAATGGATGATGATATTGCTTTCAATGGAGATGAATTATTTTACGGGGCGAAACGTAATCAAATTCCTCAAACCCCAAATAAGGAAGAGGAAGCAGAACAACTGATTTATGAAGGCAATCAAGCATTTCAAAACGATGATGTCTTCCAAGGAGTCGAAAAATATAGAAGAGCAATAAAAAAATTTGAAGATCTAAAACGATATGACCGAATTTTAGAGACCTTAAAAAACGTGGCAGAAGAATGTATCTCGAGTGATCATGTGATTTTAGCAGATGAATTTGCCGAGAAATTACTGAAAATCGCAGAACAGCATAACAAACTCTTTTATAAAGGAGAGGGTTATTATCTGATGGGGTATTTATTTTTAAAACAAGGAAAATTGGAAAAGATAAGAGATGCATTGAATAAAATACAAGTTGCAGCTGTTATTTTTAACGATATTCACGATTACGTTGGAGCGGCATTATGTTTCCATAAAATAGGTTCGATTTATCATTCAAGATTAAATAATCTTGAACTTTCGGTGATTTTTTACAGAGAGGCGCTTGAAAATTACAATAATGCAATCGTGAAGAGCCACCCGCTACGAAAAACGTTGTGGAGTCGAAAGGAAATATTAATACAGAAAGTGCTTGATATTGAGGCAAACATCGAAGAACTCCTTCCAAAAGTGATGAATATTGAGATTAAAAAAAAAATCAGGGAAGAGTTGAATTCTATAAATTATAATTTTTAAAGCGCACTTAATAATAAAAAATTTAATTTGTTATTCATTTTTCTAATTACTACTTTTATAACGAGTGATATTTTAAAAAATGCCTAGGAGAAAGCGAAAATTAAAATTTACTAGAAAAAATGCGTGCGAATACTTAGAGCCGATGGGTGATATTTCGACTAGCCGTCAACCTTTATGTTATTGTACAAAAAGAGACCTAGTGCTCGGACCTAAAGCCTATGTATGTCAAGTGTGCGAATTTTACTCTAAAACGAATCAGAAATCATCCCAAATATACGAAAAGAGCAAGGCTCAAGCGGAACAATCGATAAAGGATGAAGAAGAGATTAAAATTTCTGGATTAAAGGAAGAAGAGGAGATTGATTTATCGGTTGACGAGTTCGAGGAAGAAGAAGAAATCCCTGAAAAATATGAGCGGAAAAAAACGGGAAAAACAATCGAGGAAACAGCCGCAGCCGCATCCGTAGAATGTCCATTTTGTGGCGATCTTTTTGATGATTTAAGGCTTCATATCCCCGAATGTGAATTCGCCCCGGATGATGTGGATGTTAAAGATTATGTAGATCTAACTCCATCGAGAAGCCGAAGGAAGAAGAAAAAAAAGAGAAAGTCAACAGAGGAGAAGGATACAATTCCTTGTCCTTATTGCGGAAAGGAGTATATCAGGCTAGGAAGACATCTTCCTTATTGTGATGATCGTCCAGATGACGCTGACGAAGAAAAGGAAGAGTTATATAAGGACGGAGAAGTTTCGCTAGAAGATTTTAATGAAAAAAGTTAAAACTATATTTCATGTCTGAGGAAATTTATTATTGTGGACCGGTATTTAGACCGCCCAGTGAGGCAAAATCGCTCCTAATTCAACTTACCGAGGGATGTACCTATAAGTGCGATTTTTGTATGTCCAATCTGCGTAAGGAGTTTAAGGTTCGAAAAGTCGATGCCGTAAAGAAGGATTTAGATATCGGTAAAAGGAAATACGGACGAAACGTCAGCAGAATCTTTTTCTTAGATGGAAACGCGATGGTAACGCCCACTAATAAGCTGGTAGAAGTAATCAATTATGCTAATAATATATTCCCTAATCTCGAACGATGCGCTGTATATGCCCACTCTAAAGATATATTAAAAAAAACAGATGAGCAATTAAAGGACATTTCCGATGCGGGGCTGAAAATGGCATATGTAGGATTTGAGTCGGGATATACCAAACTTCTCAGAGACGTCAACAAGCATGCAACAAAAGAGGATCATATAAACGCCTCTAAAAAGCTATTTCAAGCCAACATAACCCTTTCTGCTACATTAATTAATGGGCTTGGGGGTGCTGATAATCCAGACCTATCTCGAAAACATGCCATTGAATCTGCTGATTTAGTCAATAAAATATGCCCCGATGACGACCGTAAATGGTATATTGCCTTTTTAACCCTCATGGTGCCACCAGGTACAGAACTTTTTAAGAAAAAAGCAAAAGGACAATTTAAAGAGATGGATTCGGAAGGGATTCTTAGAGAGTTAAAGATATTTATCGAGAAGATTGATTTTCCCAATAAAAATGCACATTGTATATTTCGAAGTAATCATGCCTCAAATTACCTCCCGATTAAAGGGGTTTTAGAAAAGGATAAGGAAAAAATCTTGCAAACCATTAACTATGGACTTGAAAACAAACAAAACTTAAGACCCGAGTTTTACCGGGCATTATAGGCATTATAAAGTTATTGTTTTAAAAAAAATCAAGATATTCATTAAGATTCTCAAATATGAGATATTTAGCCAATTTTAATTCATTTCTATGAATATACCTATTTTATTTTTGGTTTTCGGCGTGTTATTTTTAGGGGAGTTAGGGGATAAAACACAATTAATTATCTTTAATTTAGTATTGGAATTGGATGAAAAACCTTATAAAGTGGGAATTGGAGCTTGCTTAGGTTTTGCACTCATTGTCACATTAGGAATTATCTTTGGGAGCCTCATTACGCAATTTATCCCAATTTCTATAATCGCCTTAGTATCAGGTATTATTTTTATCATTATTGGGGTTTTGGATATTAGGAATCTCAAAGATTTATATTCGGAGATGAAAAAACCCCGTGAAACGGAGGGAACTACAATTACAAAAAACAATGATAACAATTACAATAATGATATGGATAATGATAAGGATAAGGATAAGGATAATGAAAATGAAAATGAAAATGAAAATGAAAATGAAAATGATAGGAAAAAGAAACATAATATAAATGACGAATCTTATGGTTCTACTGTCGGAAATTTCAAAAAAAGCCCGTATTTGACGAGTATGTTCTCTATCTTTGTCATGGAGCTTGGGGATAAATCACAACTTCTCACTATATCATTTGCCTCAGTTTATGTCCTCCCTATTGAAGTATGGTTAGGGTCGTTCTTAGCCCTTGCAACACTAACTTGGATCGGGGTCTTTTTTGGAGCAATAATTCTAAAATATATCCCAAAATTCTATATAAAAATTATTGCGATTTTAGTCTTTATTATTGTTGGTATACTTTTCATCATCCCAAATCTCATTTAAACAATAGAATTCTTCTATCTTAGGAAAATACATTATATAGGATGAATTATTATTAAAACATAAAACCTCAAAAAAGATGTGAAAAGATGTGAAAATCAGTTTAATTGTTGGATCACCGCGAAAAAATAAAAGTTGTGACTTTTTAGTCGAAAAAGCAATTGAAGGAATAAAAACGGTGTCTGAAGAGATCGATGTAAATAAGATTTATGCAGATGAGTTTGATATTACCCCTTGCTCTGGCTGTGATAAGTGTCTCAGAGATCCCTATGAATGTCCCTTAGCGGAAAATGATGATACTAAAAAGCTCGAAGCGTCATTATTGGATTCTGATGCGATCCTTATCGCTTCCCCCAGTTATTTCGGGAGCGTCTCTGCCCAAGTTAAGGTAATTATTGATAGGTCCCGTCCATGGAAAATGAATAATTACCAATTAAAAGATGTTATATTAGCCCCAATGGTAGCGACCGGAACAAGAAATGATGCGGCGGGCGGAGGTATATCGGATATCATCAACTTTGGTCTAATTCAAGGGATGATGGTGGTAGGTGCCTTAGGAAATCCCGTGTTGGATCAAAATATTCCAATCACCAGCCTCCAAAAGTATGGAAGAAAGGAATTTTTGGGAAAAGACGAAAACGACGAATTAGGGGGAATAATTGCGAGCAATCTCGGAAAAAGAGTGGCTGAATTACTGGTTGAAGTCTCCCCGCCCTAAAGGACGGGGATTCCTACGAGTCCGCTAAGCGT
>CAZDJH010000043.1:0-15300 GCA_964505645.1 uncultured archaeon
CCATTTCAGTGTATGCGGAGGAGGATGACCTCTTTTTCGATGAGCGGGAACCTCCATACGGCTGGTGTTGGGGTTGGGAACAGTTCCACGGCGGCGACCACGGGTTCCGGCAATATTATGATAATGCTGAACGCTCTCACGGCGACGAATCTTTTGGATATTGGTCATTTGGCGAGCCTTTTGTATTCGAATACTTGCCCGCCTTAGCGTTTGAAGCGCCTTTCAGCGAGGGCAACGGAAATACAACTGCCGATACGGCGGAGCGTCGAATTGGGGATATTTATAATAATCTATCTTGGTCCACGCAGGGTTCTAACGGAACTTGCTTGGTGTATGACGCTGATGGATCTGTTGATTTCGGCGATGTGAGCGAGCCGATAATGGGCCCTAATAACAGATTTGCGATCTCATCGTGGGTGTTTCCCATGCAACTGAATCCTGATCCCGACAATGCGGGGATCTACAACCAATTTTTCTCGACGAGGTCCCTTCGATTGGGCATTACTCCCGACGGGGAGCTGCAATTGTTCTTCAATACCACTACCGGTGAACACCTCTTCACCCTTGGGTCTGCTTACGAAATCATCTCGTCGACTTGGAACTTCTTGGGGATTGTAGCTGATAAACAATCCCTCTCCGTGCTCATTAACGAGCGCTGGTTCCACAATATTACCTTTTCGGGCGTTGACACCCTTTTGGATTGCGGCGATCTTATAATAGGTGGTGGTTTTGTCGGCCGAATCGACGATGTTAAAATATTTAGACATAGCGTTTCTGATTCTGTTATCGCTCCCGAATTCTTCCCCAGAATCTTATTTGATTCCATCGCGGTTTATGAATATATGAATGAATCTTACGTCCCGATCTCCGACGGGCAATTCATCTCGGGCTATTTGCTCTTTGAGGCTGTTAAAACCGAAAATTTGGCGGTTACCAAAAACCTTAAATTCTATCTCAGCCCAGACGCAGTGGATGTTAACAATCCAAACTCCTCCGCATGGATCGAGATCACGGAATTTACCGATACGAGGGGCCGATATTGCTACTTGCTTGATTCGCGGGATATCGGGGATGGGACCTACATATTTGTAGTACGGGGAGAGGACACCTACGGGCACGTGGTATGGCAGACGTATAATAACATTTCATTCATCGTGGTTCATTCCGACTCATTATCATTCGAGCTCGGCTCAAAAATCTCCACGCTCAGCGACCTTGTTTTCCTGCCCACTCCGGCGTTTGAAAAACACCTTTACGCTATTGATGTTTCAGTTGTATATCAAAATTCTTCATACATACTCGCCGAATCCATCCCGTTTGAACATATTCGGCTACACAATTATTCACTCTCCTTATCACTTTTAGGGGACTTCATCGACCACTTCTCCCTCGCCGATGCAGAGTTTAACATTTCGTTATTAGTTACGGCACATCTGGACTACGGCATCTTCGGCGAGCGCGAATACGAGTACACTCTAAACACCACACTGGACTTGCTCGCTCCCGAAATCCTTATCGTGGAAAAACTTCCCGTTAATAATTTTACCCTTGATTTTGGGGCGACCTATACGGAGATTTCCGATATCACCTTCGGGGTACTTTCTAACGCGACCGATGTCGACTTTATCGGGATATTTTACCGATACGGAATGACCTCAGACGAAGATGAATGGACCTTGCTGCACACCTACTACCCATCCGCATTTCCCTATAACAATTCCATAGATATTTCCGACCTTCGGGACGACCGCCTTTTCTTCCCTTTTGGCGGCTCATTTGATATTTCACCCTTAAAGGATTCAAAAATATACCTCAAATTTATCGCCTATGATACGTTAGGCAATCAATACGAACTTGCGGATAACTCTTATTATTTCATTCGTGATTTTAACGACCATAACGACTTGTTTACCGTATCGGGAATTGAAAGTTTGGTCTACGGGCTGAACGAGGATAACCTCATCGAAATTTCTACCGAAATCATGCCTTACGATTTGGATGTCGATGAGGTGCGTATTTCTACGGACTACGAAACGTTTACTATTAGCCCGCCCTCGATTGAAGATGATCGCATTTATTTTGCCGATACTATCGGGATCAACAGTATCTTTTACGATATTTTTGCCAAAAATCGAATAGAAATTCCCCTTACCATTACCATCTACCAAAATGGCGACCCCTTAGCGTCTAAGCTGTATTCTATAACCGCCGCCGGGATCAACTTCGATGCCGCGGTCTTAATTGACGCAATTGAGATCGAGCCCGATGAAGAAAACATTCTGGGGACGAATAACGTGTGGATGAACTTCAGTGTGGGGAACTCCGCCTATGTGAACTCGCACGGGGTACCCTTGGTCTACAACGGAAAATATCCCGCCATCGACATTATCAATTCCGAGGGCGAGGTAGTCGACACTATCGTATTAAGGCCCGACCTCGGGGCGCTCAATCCCGACTCCTGGTTCAGCGGGCACGGAAGCATTGACCTCGCATTAGGTACCGAGTATTCCATTTCTCACAATTACATTTCCCTCCATATACCCGACATTGTATCGGGTTGGGACGCCTCACAGAGCCTCTGTGCCGTGGATAATGTGTTGGTGAACGGGGAATCTTACCCCTATAACGTATTTCTCGACGGCAATACCGTTATCCTCAAATTCCTCACGCCCGAGAACTTGGCTTCTGCCACGGATCTCACGTTTACCTACGAATATTCCACAGCACTCCCCGAGGAGTGTGGCTATTCCTATACGGCTTCCTACGACTTTCAGGATACCACCACCCTCCCGCAAGGCACCTACACCCTAAGGGCCCGATTTACGGACATTTCGGGAGTGAGTTCCACCGATACCCTCGAGTATGTGCTGATCGACTTCGAGGGCGCGGGCATTTACCCTCAGTTCACCGACGGCACCGCGATTAACCCCAACATGCACTCGATTGAATTTTACCTCGAGGACGCCAGCGAGATCACAGAATTCTATTTTAGTGATTCCAACTGGATCGGGGATTGGGTAATTGACGGGGGTTCCTACACGTTTATATTCGATATTGCCGAAATGCGCGACCAATACGGCACGGAAATTCCCGAGGGACTGCACACCCTCTTGCTTTCTACGGAGGACGCCCTTGGCTACTCCTCTTATCACGAATTCTCCTTGGTATTTGACATTTCACCCCCCGTTCAGGATTCCCTTGAAAACCACTACGATTATTTCAACGGCTTATACCACTGCAGGATCACCGTCCACGACGTGATCTCCCATATAGAATCCGTCGCTTTAGACCGTGCTGTAAATTTGGACACGGGAGCGGAGTATACACTCGAATTTACCGCGATCAATATGTCAGATCCGGCGGGCGATTCGGAGGTGTGGGACGTGGTCTTTAGCACCGCCCAGCTTCCCGACGGCCCCTATGACCTGTTCCTCTCCGTCAATGATACCTCGGGGAACCAGTGGAGCCACACCATCACCGACCGCTATTTTGACAACACACCACCCGAGCTGTTGGGACATTATGAGGAAGTTTATCAAGACGGCGAACTCCTCGCATCGACCGACATTACCACTACAGCTTACTTAAACGATGAAAAATACCTATTTCTTAACGCGCATGATCACATCACCTTGGATGGGGACTTATCCGTGCAAATGTATTATACCAATCCTCTTGATACCTATACACTCAGTTTTGCCGAGGCTCTTTCATTTGACCAATTGACCTATACCGTAGAGGGCTATGGGGCAGACCTACCCGCTTCGGACATAGTCCAGATTGGCGACTTATCCATCGCCGGGGAGCCCGTAAAGTTTACCGCCTCCAAAGATGGCTCCGAGTTTCTTATCAAGATCAACTCGGGATATAGGTATTTACTAACCTCAGACAATAGCGATGATATTAGCGCAGAATTATATACCATCAACGGGAGCTTGGACCTCGATTATGATGAATCCAACGCCGCATGGCAGATAACCACACCCACCTTGGACTACTTTAATATCTCCGAGCACACGACAATTCAATACGGGGACACGGTTCTATTCTGGTATAGCCTCGCCGATAACGTGTCCAATTCGCTGATCTCTCCCAAATACACGGGAATATATTACGATGCCCTCGCACTCGACGGCTCACATTTGTTTTCCTATCCACTCACTGCTTCGGAAACGGGGACGGGGATCATCATTGCGGGCGCCGAAGACCCTTCCTTCAGGATGGTGGGGCTGAACCTCACCGATGCGGAAGTCTCGTCCGTTGCGCTGTACGGCTCGCAGAGCTCAACCGCACCTTTTTCACAATTAACCCCCATGGGTACGTTTTATCAATCCTACGGGGACATAATGATTTATACCCTTAACGATAATGATTTTAGCGCCATCCGCGATGCGTGCGGAGGCGATTTACCTGAACTATATCACTTATATGCGTTGTTTATGGACGCCGCGGGGAATAGCCTTACGGTGGTCGATGAGATACAACTGATGGACTTTGAACGCGTCCAGATCCTCTCGGACCTCCTATTCGGGGATGCAATCGAGTTCGACCCCGAATCCTATACCAACACCTTTGTGTTTGACGGCTCGCTGTCCGACTACGATAGTAGTGCGATGGACGTCCTTGTGGAGTACTATTCGGACTCCTACGACCAATGGGTTCCGATCTCGACCTATAGCACGCAGCTGGTCGGCAGCGGGGACCTTATCGATTACGAGATCACATGGGACATGCAAGACTATACCTTCTCGGCCGAAATGGATCGCATGAACTACGACTATCTCCCGATGCGGGTTTCCACCATCCCCGACGATATAATGGAGATCTGGGGCTCGTGGGGACAGTTTACCGCAGAGGGCGAATACCAGCCCATCTTGGTTATAGACAACGGCGGGCAACTGGAAATTCAAACCTTCGCATTTGACGACGCCCTCGGCTGGCAGCTGGACTCCCATCTTTTAGATGTTGGATTATCTGCTTCAGACTCGTTTAGAGTTCATGATATCAACGGGGACGGGATTTCTGAGCTAATAAAATCAAATGAGACCTCAATCGACGTGCTGGAATATTCCGGCGCCGAGTGGGTTATCCACCGCAACATTACACAAAACGTAAATGCTACTTATTATTGTTATGATGTTACCTACGATGAGACCGCGGGCATTTCCACGCTCGCCATCGCTCAAGGTGTCGCCGCTGAACACACAATCGCCAAATATATTATTAACACTTCACAAGCTGCGTTTAATGCGGAGTACGTTAGTTCATATGCATTAGGAAATTCCACCATTCCTACCTCTTTAAAATTAATTTATAATTATTTGGGGCAATTGGAGGTTATTATTGCACTTTTACACATTGAAACATATAGAACCACGATTCATAAAATCCGTTCCGATTTCGCCTCTTATGATATCCTATATGACGATATCTTGGGGCGGGTTATTACAATGGAATACATGCCCGATGAGTATTTGGGCACCCTTATCTTGGGAGTACAGCGCCCCTCTGTCGGAAGGCGCGACGCGGTTATTTCCCTGGAATACGACCCCGACTTGGACGCTTGGACGCACCATCAACTGCTGGATTCCGACGAGACCTCTTTGAGACTGATCGATGTGATGGCAATACGAGGTAGCGAATATGATGCCATTATCAGCGCCACCGATACAGGACTGTTCAAAACTACAATTCAAATGGGAGTTGAGAAACGCGAGGATGTAGCCCCCACTTCATTAGTCGCGGAGACCTTTTCTAAGCCCGATCTTGTTGAGGCCGTTGGTTCTTCGTTCCCCAACCCGCACGTCTTTTTGGAACATTCGCCCATAACCGACATCACCTCCGTTCAATACCGATTAAAAAATAGCTATTGGCAACTTTTAGATCCCGATGATTACTACTTCACCCCTTATGCGATAAAATTATTTCTGGTTGATATCTATTCCACCCTCGAGGAAGTTCGGATTCAGTATGAGTACGATTCCGCCTCTTCTACCACCGTTCACGACTTCAATCCCGAATTCACCGTCAATGAGGGGGCTTCCAGCGATAACCGCACTTCGGCTTCGAGCACCTTTATAAACGACCACCCCACCGATCTGTTGTACCTCAATCCGGCGACCTCGCTCGCCGACCCTACTTGGGGCGATTTAGAACCCCATTGGTTCGACCGCGGTATAAATTATCGATATGTCCCTGTTCGGAGCGAATATCGGTGGCTCCAAGGTGCGGACGCCCTCGCCCGGGTTAGACCGGAGCTCACCTTTTCTGCTACGATAGACCTTGAGGATGGTTATGTAATCGATCTATCGGGTTTTGAGCCCACCGTTGGAGAGGTCCTTACCGTGCACGGGCTCGATATCGCAGATGATTCGACCCGGTCCTATCCTGTTTTCGAGTTTGAATTTGATTATTCCATAGGTTCTCTCTCTATTGCCAAGTGTCCCAAACGGGACTTGTTCGAATCGGTGTCCATCGACTACCTCCCACAAGTCGACCTTGCCTATAATCTACAAGATGATGTGTGGGACATCGAGGATTTGGCCTTCGACGGGGATATCTACACGGATCCCTATTTCATTACCAACATCCGAAATTCCTCATATCACTATAATACCTACATCCACTCCGACCAGCAACTCGGCTATACCATAGAAAAAGACGCGAATAGGATGTTCTTGGACTTTCAGCACCAAAACGACGAAGTTTCCTGCGCGGTTAGCTATGCGACGGTCAATGGAAACTCTCAAAATATCATATCCCTTTCCGATAGCCTGTTGTATCCCTCCAATATTTTATCTTCCGATACCGAGTTTCTCTCGGCAACCCTTAATATTTCATATAATACCGGGTTTAACGATATTTATTATGCCGAACTGACCCAAATGGCGGTGGACAGCTACACGGCCACCGTCCGCCTCTTTGCCTCGGATTCGGAGGGCCAAAAAACATCAATTACCGAATTTGAGCGCGATTTAGGCACCACCTTTGGGTTTAGGAACCATCGCATGTCGATTACTCTCGATAAAACCACCCCTAATATCGATCTCATACGCTCCGCATTGACTTCTGGCGGGAATTATGACCTCCTCGTGGAAGTCGAGGCCCGAGTCTCGGGCGCGGAGATCAACGCCCCCACGATGATGGGCCATTTTGCGCAAGAGATTGTGGGTACGGACTTTGAGACGGACACCAGCACCGACACCTTCCGCTATAACGACCAGCCGGTCGCTACCCCGTACTTCACGATTCCCCACTATAACATCCAATTGGACCGCCTAAACACTTCGCTCTACGAGTTTAGCTCGGACTCCCTCAAATACGACTATTCCTTTGATATTGATCGTGTATACGCCTACGGTGTCGAATTAGATTCCCATGAGTACTCCTTTAACCCCTCCCGAAATCAGATTAAATTATCAGGCGATTGGGCGGAGTTCTACGGTGTGCTGAAAGCCGATATCACCTACGAGGGGTTTGCGTGGGAGGACAACGAGATTGCTACTCTTGAACCTTTGGAATTTGAATTCAACGGAGATTTTATTAACGATTATACCAAATTTATCGAGCTTCAGATCCAATATGATAGGGCGGGAATCCCGGGGTATGATATATATGATCACGATCATTCGGGGTATCTGACCTTAGTAGACGAGCAAAAGTCAGGAGAATTTCTGGATATTTACCTCTACAACTATAGGACAGATATTTGGGAGAGAATTCCTTGTATCGTATATACAGTCGAGGCTGATTCGCCCACCTTTTCCTACGTGTTTGACCGCAATTTCGTGAATTTCGAGGACTATTTCAGCTCCGCCGGGAGCTCTTTTGATATGAGTGCAATGCTCGGCTTGGAGGCGCCATTAACCGACTATTATTACTCGAAACTGGGATTTTCCATCAACGCGATTACCCCTCGGTTATATAACGTTCCGGCGATGGGATATTCCGGCTCCGAGCAAACTGAATTTACGGTTGACCTGTCCGAATACTACGCTTTTAATGATAGAACCATCGATGAGGTGCGCTTAGGTCTCAATTATGACTACGGTTTGGATTTCGGTGAGGAGGCATACGCCCGAAACGCCCTCATTCAGGACACCTTAAAGGCCTCCCTCGTAAACAGCATAGGGGCGACAAAGGAGATTTCCATCAGCGGAGATTCCGTTTCGCTGTCCCGAGATATTATTAACGAGTATATCATTCACGATTATCAAAATAACAGGCATTACCTCAAATTCATTATGAATTACGAGTTTACCCTTTTACTGACGATGGCGGGCTTGGGAACCTCCCGATTGTCGTCTTACTTACACTTATTCGATTATGATTTATCCGTATCCTATTCCGAGGAGTCTACGGAGCGTATTTCCGCGCAAGAATATAACACTCCGTTTGATCTGGCGATGGTCGATATGCCCGCATATAAGGAGACCGATTCTGGAATTATTTTGCTGGAGGATTCTCCTTCCGACGGGCCGGACGACATCGGTATCCATAACGGCTTCCTTCGTGGAGTCGATACCAAACAGCGCCTCATGGTTCGGGAATCCGTTATCTATCACCACGAAATGACCGACTTTCCCCAACCGATTCCCATCCCCTTAGACCGTGAATATCGCGACCTCCAATTCACGCTCACCCGCCCCGTGGGTACACTCATTACACCGGATATCAAATATATTAGTAATAACGAACTATTTTCCGTTTCTTCCGATTCCGAACTTACCTCCGCGTGGCTGTATTACCTCGATTCGGAAGACACAAACCACACGGTTGGCGAGATGGTACCCTCCGAGCTGGATCCGACTGTGTACATTTTTAATTGGACTGACATCGCCGAATTTACGAGTGTTACTTCCGGAGAGGAGCTCGATATTAAAATACGGCTCACCGACCAATTCGGAGTTTCAAACGATTACGGCTATACCTTTATCACCAAATTTGAGCCGCCCACTGCCTCAATCGAGCTCGGGGATATGAATCCTGCAAACCCATTTAGTACCCTCTCTTTTGTAAACGGCGAAAATAAATTACTCGGGTACTGGCCCTTTGACGAGAGTTTGGGCGATATCGTCCATGACGAATTGGGAGGCACGTACGGAACCCTCACTAACACGATGGATGATTCGGCGTGGGTGGAGGGGATGAGCGGTAATGCCTTGCTGTTCGATGGTGTGGATGATAGCGTCGAGCTTAGTCAAAACACGCACCTCAATATCGGCGAACGGAACTTTTCCGTTTCTTTCTGGGCTAACATATCGACTTCTAACGCCGGAACCATTCTAAAATCAGGGGATGCGATTGATATCTCCGTCAATACTGAGGAGTGTATCACAACGACGCTTGCGGACATGGATAACTCAATTACGGCGTCTCTGGGTATTGAACTTGATATAGGTCGCTGGCAGCATATTATATTTACTTGGAATGGCACCGCTTTAACGGGTTATCTCGACCGCGCCCCCGTGGTGGTGATTTATGAGGGTCTCAATCCAATCGACTTGATTGATTCGACAGCCAACTTTATTATCGGCGGTGGCTTTATTGGAGCTTTAGACGAGCTTATGCTCTTCGACTTCGCCCTTAACCCGCAAGAGGTTGACTATCTCTATCTCCAAAACGATGATGGGGGGGACTTCACGGAATCGGCGTGGTTCCAAGAAACCTTATCCTTCAGTAAAGAGGAACTTTCTCTTCCGGAAGAGAGTGTCACTTCTTCGGAGCCATTATACGAGGAAGAAACCGCGTGGAAGGCGGATACCCTTAATTCCGATTATATTTATAATTCCATACCCTCCCTCGGGAGTTCCACTTTTTCGTTTGATTTAAATACTATTACCTTAAATAATCTCTTTCCGACCGCGGCCCTTTCTAATGAATACGGGTTTTCGAATAATTTTCTCGAAATAGAAGCGTATACCACTTCGAATTGGCAGATCGATGGGGATGCCGCTCATCTGTCCAGCATGCTAGAGCAGAAGCAAGGAACTTCCACCCCTGAATACGACCATCTTGAACATGCAGATGGGGATGTCCACTCTTTTGCTTCCGGTTCTATGGATTTCACGGAGGTGGACCGATGGCAAGAGACATTTAACACATATGATAATTCTTATATGGACATTGAAAACTCGCCCGTCGGAAATGACCGCGCATTTGGCAGTTCCTACGGTAATTCCTATACAATGTCCAACCAATATCCCAACATTTCTTATTCCGAAGACTTGGAGGCGTGGCAAGGGTGGCAATCATCGCGTGGCTCCACTTATATCGATTATTCTAACTCTATAAATAATGGTAATAGGGAGCTCGGTTCGAGCATACTTCCTGCGTATGTTCAATCCGTGACGGGAAGCCATCTCAGTACACCGTATAATATGGAAAAATTGCGTCCGAATAACTATCAATATAAAATTAGTAAAGAGAGGTACCATAATTTAAATTTAGAAAATGATTATAGAGAGAAAGATGATTGGGGATGGTATTTTAGTCATAATCATATGCCTATTCATACCACTTATTACACATCTGTTCCAGATACTTGGACTTCAGATGTTAATAGTGCGGCCTATTTTTATGCTTATTATTGGGAATATTCTACATGGCTTGATAATGACAATGATATTTATTTCAATGTGCAAGTTGAAGTTGATTCCCTCGCCGATGAGAGATTTTCCTTAGAAGATGTTTATTTCAGGAGCTTAATTGCCCGTTTTAGATTAAAATGGTATCTCGATTGCAATTCCCCTAGGGTGTCCATATATTTAAGGGATTTTGATGCGGGCTCTTGGGTGAACCTTGAGAATTGGAACATAAAGAATCCATCAGGGTATCAAGATCGTTCCTACATGCCGAGCGGAGACCTTTCTAAGTATATTAATTCCGATGGCCGTATTCGGTCTTTAGTCCAAGTTTATGGAAGGGAAGATCATAATGGTGCATTTCTTAACGAATGGACAGGAAAACTTTGGTACGATATGTGTGCATTAACTCCTTTCTATACCGTTCCCGCAGAAGCACACTTCAATTTCGCCCCCGAGGTCGCCAATAAGAACCAAGACTATTACCTCTATTTCAGTGGTAGTACGGACACGGGCACCGCCACTTTCCGCGCGAACGGCCAGGATAAATTCACCATTGGATCAGGAGGCACAACTAAGAATTTTTACAAGCTGAGCGATATTAGCGACCTTTCAATCTATATGCCAAAAGGCGCGGTGGATAGGGTCACTATCGATCACCTTTATGTGATACCCGCCGGCGATGGAACACCCTCCCCGCTTGACGGGGTTTCTGGAGCAGGAGACGTAGAGCAAGTGCCTGAAATGTATACAACCTTCAGTAAATCCTTTGATTTCGGCGGGTTCTTGCATCGGTATACGGACGCCTACGAGATTAAATATAGTCTTGAATATGCCTTTTTTCCACAAGACACTCCCGATGGTTACCACATTAATAACGCCCAGATCGTAGTCTCTGGAGGGGGTACAGAGGAGACGACAAATTTACCTTCAACTGGACTTGTTGATAAAACATTTACTTTCATTTCGGACGGTGCAAACGATTTTGAAGTGCGTTTTAACGTGCTCAACGGTATTTTAAAGATCTATGGGCTCAAGTTTGAGGTCACTTTTCTATGTGAGTCGCCCGATCCCAACTATGATAAGGAGTTATGGCAAGAGCTCACCGTTGAATATTCCGAAGATTCCCACCCCTTTTCGTGGGATTCGAATTTTAACGAGTTCCGCCAGCGATATGGTGTTTATACCATAAGCTCCGCATTTACCTTTGTAGACGAGGATCCCCAAGAGAACGTTTTGTTTAAAAATAAGTATGGGGACGCCGAGAAGCTTCAATGTTACATCGACTTCAAGGTCAACGATAATTGGAGGAATCAATTTTTAAAAATACCCCATCCAAATTCTGGGTTTAGATTAAATGTAAAACCAGATTTCGTTGATATGGACGATAATTTTCAAGGGTTCAAGGTTAAATATATGGTTTCGGGTGCTACCAATATCTCGATCCATAATCTTAAATTATCTGAAATATGCAATGGAAACGACGCTCTTAAAGTAGACGAATCTTTTTCTGTATATTTAAACGGCGTAGACCTTAATTATGATAAAGTTGAGAGCATTTCCCTCGATTCCGTGTTTCGAATGTTCTGGAATTATCCCGGGGTAGATTGGGATCTTTCACTGCCCCAAATGGACTTTTCTTTGTCAATCCAAAAGTCCGATGGTGGATGGGAGCAGATTAGCGATTTTATCTCGACCCAAACGAATACTACAATTATGGACTATCAAATCGACTCCGAGTGGATTGACGACTCAGACCCTTCCTCTCCAAAATTAAACTTTAGGTTTCAAGCAATGTTTGAGCGATATAATTATCCGTTTGAGTTCCAAGTCGACCAGTTTGCGGTGGACTATAGGTATAGGCGGGTTGATGGCCCCGATTCCCTGGCGGTTAGTGCATATGAGCTAGATATCCCCACGCTTTTCAGCTCTTATGGGTTTGATAAAAGCATATACGGACTTGCCTACAGTTTCGATGTCGACTTCAACTATTCCTTTAATGAGATATTGCCGACATCGGAGGGTTATGTGAGCACCGCAACAACGTTTATCAATTCAAAAGACGATCTTAATGATATCAACATCGTGGATGACTTAATAAAGGATGGATTCGAATATAGATTTTCCGCTAATGGAATTAAGTTTGTTGACGATGAAAGCGGTAATAATTTACCCGTACTCGGGTTTAGGGTCAAGAATGGAATCTTGGATATCCACGACCTATACATCACGGTAAGGTTCCTCTGTGAGGAAACAGGTGACTCCGGGGACCAGAGGCTTGAGCAAGTGCTTATCTTTTCGCCCGACTTGGGGCTAACGCCTTTCGAGCAAGATACTGGGTTCTTCACGCTAAACATAGATTATTCGCTAATCACGCGCCCCAACGGGGATTTTTCCTTTATCAATTCACGGGGAAACTCTTGCCCACTCGAAATCGTTTCAAGTATACAAACGGATGGAGATACCCAATGGAAGCAGGCTGGAAACCTCGAGGTCTACGAATCACACAGCGGTACTTACGAGGTCGACATCACCGAGTTTATGATGAATCAAGGGCAAAGTACATTCGAAGCATTAAAAGTTTTCTTCTATCTGAGCGGTAACGGGACCGAATTTGAAATCGACGCTATTGAATTAATCAAGGAGATACCCGTTCAATCGGCAAACATAAGCAAGACCTATTCACTCCCCTTCGAAGAGGGTTTCAGCGAAGACTTCTTGAGTGATTTATCCTTTGAATATCGTACGGACAGCCTTCACGATCAGATTGTTAACTTCTCGATTTGGAACTACGATAGAAGCTCATATAACCTCATACAAGGGTTTGAGTCCAGCTTTCAATCATTTTTAGTGTTAAATTCTTCCTATTATTCACGCACACGGGACTTAAATGTCATCTTTTCTGCCGACTCCTATTCCCGTGAGTATAGGGACGATTCATTTATATTTAATTTAAATGCGTTATCTATTACACAATACAATAATAGAACCATTCTTGAGGGTTCAATATTTTCGAATCCCAATGGGGATGTGTCCTCATCTGCTTGGGTAAAATACAGCCCTACCAGTGGACTAAGTACCATTTATGGCGAGTTTAAAGGGACTGATTTTGCCCGAAATTATTTTGGTATCAATGAGGATGGAAGGCTCATCTTTAGCAAGGAGGGGCAGATTAACGACCCTGAATATCATGCTCTCAGCGATGGGGTCGTTCCCCCGAATAGATGGACTCACGTGTCAGTCGCTCAAAAGGGTAGTATTGCGACATTTTATATCAACGGGGAATATGCCGGGGTTGACTCCTTTTCGGTAACCTCAGCAATCAATCCGACCCTCACTTCCATTGGCTCGTCCTTCAAATCCGACGGACAGAGGAATTCATTTGCCTATCACAGGATTAATGGTGATATTCGGGACCTCCGATTCTATGATTTCTACGCGACGGAAGGTGATGCCCAGTTCCTTTACAACTATAACGCCACCCAGACTGCTAAACTTGAAAGGCGACTTCCCTTACCGCGAACATTTATTCCCTCAGAATATTATCGAATTATTGATTTGGTCACCGGTAGAACATCTGAATGGCGCGAATTCCACGCACCCCAAATGAGATACCTCTCCGACTTGGGAGAATTGCCCTCAGAGTTCAAACTCGAGTATAAAATAGTGGACTGCGCGGGAAATAGTTTTATTACCGCCTCAGACCCCCTTACCTATGATACCGGTGTTCCCATCCACTTCGAGCAAGGTGCCGATACGATAGATCTCAATAGCAATAATGGGGAGGAGAGAACCCTTAAATTTACGGGTGATTTCGGCGGATTACATGAACTCAATGTGGAAGTGAACGGGTTAAATTACGGTACAACAACCTATGAAAATGGGGTCTATAGCATCTCTTTTGGCACCGAAAATACCGAACAATCTCTTTTGGGATATTCAGATTCCCTCATCAGCCCCGATATTTATTCGGATGTTGAGAATATCCGCGAAATGTCGTGGGAAGTGCGTCATAGGGATAGTTTCGGCGCTGTAAAACACGTACTCCTCTCGGACGGAATTCATATTAGAAACCCCATTTCCTATAATACCACCGCATCTCTTTTCTTACCGCACTTATACGAGCGCGGGTTTATACTAGAGGACTTTATGGCGATTAACAGGGTTTATTACACCAATTCCACTTCAAACGAGACGATTTCCCTCCCCGAGTGGCGGTACTTCATTTCCAGGGAAGGAGAACTTCTCCAACCCGAAAGTTCCATTTTTCACGAGCTTTACACCGACGCTTATGAGATAGAGGGCATGAGGGTCTATTTCGATTATCTCACTTCGCCATTTGCGTCGGAGCTTAAAAACCCCTCGGTTGACGGTTTGTTTCTGGACGTGTTAATTCCCGCCCTTTATTACGGGCATACCGCAATTGAGCAGCTCGATATCACCTTTTTAACCGTTGAAGAAGAGACTTTTACAAAATCGTTATACGATCTCGATCTACGCCCCTATGTATTGGATGAAGCAAATAGAGTTGATGTTTTCGGAATGGGACAGATGGTCTCGGTTCCGGTCTATGTTGATTTTCACCATTTAGCCCTTACGAACCCCAACGCCGTATTTGACCTCACCTTACTTGAATCTATTTCGGTGATCGTTAAAAACCACGGGCAATGGCCTGGTTCGTTTATGCATGAATTTGGCGAGGGAGTTTCCGCCTTAA
>CAZDJH010000044.1:0-15259 GCA_964505645.1 uncultured archaeon
ATATCCGGCGGTTTTGAAGGATATGAAGCTTCCCAACCATTTCATTATCGGGAAAAAATTAGTCTCGAAAAACTTTTTGAATACCTTAAGAGGGGAGATCGGGAAAAAACGACAATATAGTGAAATTAAAACCATATTGGATAAATATGGATTAACCAATAAGGCGTTAAATTTACTCGGGTTTAAGACCGTATGGAAAGGGTTAATTCCAACGAGAATAATTGAAAGTTAATAGTTTCATCCATGATCATAGGAGTTTCGTTATATTTTTCTATATGAATCATATAAAACTCTATGAGACTCAGAGTTTATTAGATTTAGTTTATTAAATTTTGATGAGTGTATAATAGTTTCCTCAATTAAAGGCTCGGACCAAATATCATTTCTAGCTTTTTAGGGGATAAACGTATTCCGATTTCCCTAACTTCTTGAGCATCATACTCTTTTCCCATCCAGTTAATGATTTCTTCGAAGCCTTCATGCTCGGGCCCCTTCAGAATTCCGAGTTTATCCTGAAAACCATATGTCCCGCCGCTATCCTCGAGGGGCGCGGCCCGCTTTCCTCCAACACAGATGGGTCGTATAAATCTTTTATCATAGGGAAAGACCTTCTCTAAAATAATTGCGTGGTTCCAATTATCCCCAAAATCGTATAAATAAAAGGCCCACTTCCTTTCTTTTGATAATACATCGCATAACCGGACCTCATTTGCGCGGAAGTGGTACCGGTCAGGATCCGCATCCTCGTCCCAGTCGATAATTCCCATAATATTAATCCTTTTCCCTTTGCCATCTGGATGGTGAAAATAGAATTCATGGAGGTGGTAGCCCCCCCAACTAAAATACTCTTGAATCAATTCATGAAGCTCGGAAAAGTAGGTATAGCTGGAAAGTACCACTCGGCGCCAAACCGGCGGACTTATCCCGTTTAATTTGATCTTCAATTGAAATAAACGCTGCTCAATCCCCTTTTTGGGTATATCCGAATTTTTAAAATAACTTGGTTTTTTCATGTTTTTAAAAAACTCAAGAGGCATTTAAATTATATTAACTTTTATAGTTAGAGTTATGCTCAAAATATTCGTAATCCTTTAATCTTCTGGAATGTCCAAATGAAGGCATCTTTGGAGCTCGTGAAAGCGATTTCGAATTGTGACCTCCGTAACTTGGGCAACTTCTGCGATCCTCCGTTGGGTTCGCTTTTCATTGGAGACCTTGATTGCTGCATATATTGCCGCCCCGCAGAGACCCGTGGGTCCTCGTCCCGAGGTTAAACCCCGTTCTTCGGCTTCCCGCAAGATCTTTTTAGCGATTCGCTGACATTCATTGGATAAATGGAGTTCCGAGATGAATCTCACCAAAAAATTGATGGCTCTAATTGGGTTTAAGTTTAAATTCAATTCCTTAACAATAAACCTGTAAGAACGCCCAATTTCCCTCTTGTCGACGCGAGCAATTTCGGCGACCTCATTTAGGGTAATGGGCGTCCGAAATAAGCGACACGCAGCATATAAGCTTGCCGCAGACATGCCCTCAATGCTTCTCCCTTGGATTAGGCGGTTCTCGACTGCATCGCGATATATCTTCGCGGCAGCCTCCCTAAGATTTTTTTTCAAATCGAAATTGGAAGCCATCCTATCGAGCTCGCTGAGTGCGAAAGTTAAATTACGATCCGTAGCATTACTAACGCGAATTCGGCTCTGCCATTTTCGTAATCGATATATTTGTCTCCTCATCCGGGCAGGAATTTCATTCCCGTAAATATCGCGGTCCTTCCAATCGATCATGGTACTTAACCCCTTGTCGTGGATTAAATAGGTCATAGGTGCACCAGTTCGCTTTCTCTTGCTCCTTTGCTCCGAATTGAATGCCCTCCATTCGGGTCCCCTGTCGATATGTTGTTCGGAATGAACTAAGCCACAATTCGAGCACACAAAAGCCCCCCGATTTTCGTCGTAGACGATATTGCCCCGTTTGCATTCGCAAACTTCGCTCTTTTCCGGAGCTTCCCCTGGCTTAGCATTTGAATCCTTCCGACTTGAAATTTTTGAACACCCCTAATTTCAATAAAAATAAAATTAATACACGCACTATGTCCCTTTCACATAATATTGATTATCTGAACTTATTTCACTTTTTTGTTGTTTTCGTACCGAGATAAAAGGGCGATCAACGGGACCGAACACGTCTAAAATAATCCCGATCTTTTGATAGGCTTGATTGAAAAGCGGCCTTTTGATAACCTTTTCCAAATTCTGATTCCACTTGATTGCTCTGAAAATCTGATGGCCCTTGGCGGATTCCCCTAAATACATAAGATTTAATTTATACCAATTCAACCCGATTCACCGTAAATATGTTAAAATAATTGGTGAATTCGTACACCAATTAATTTTTAAACTATGTATATAAAATTAAATTCAATTTTATAAATTTAATTAATAAAAAAGATAATATGAAAAAAGAATAGTAGGAAAAGAAAAACTAAGATCTTTTGAAGATATAATGAACATAAGGAACTTAAAATGTATAAATGTATGGTTAAAAACTAAGTTTCAATTCATATTTCTTTTTACATACGCATTCGTTGGCACTTTTTTGAGTTAATATGGCAAGGTCTTGACTTAAAACGAAGTTTTTCAATTTCTCACTCATATTTTCATTGCATTGACTTCTATGGCAGTTGTGGATGCCGCGTTCGGTACCAGCCCCCGAGGGTTCACATAAGATGCGCATGTCCATTGATGTATCTTGCAACGCCTCCTGGAAACACGTGAAAAGCGAATAAAACCAGGGAGGTCGATATCTTTTGTTGTACCATAGATATTCGACGAATGAACCCCTTTGGACATTGCATGGATTTACTGAGACTGTTTCCACGGGAATTTCCATTAATTTATTAAGTGAAGTTACGCAGTCGTCAATCGCTGCTTTTTCATTAAGAAAGGGGGATTTAAACAGCAGATATGTCTTAATCCCAATATCGTTCTTGTGGCATATCTCAACGGCGTTTAAAAAATCCCCAAATGGCATCCCTTTATGTATATACCCATTTCGCACGTGATCATCAACCGACTCTAATCCTATTCCGATCTCGGTATATTTTTTGGGCAGAATTTCCTTTAGCGGAATAAGGCTCTCATTTGTAATATATTCTGTACGAGATTCAACTACAAATTCCGTAATATTCGGGATAACTGCGAGTCGCTCGTAAATATGGGTTCTTACGTGCTCTGGAATTTCCTCATCATCAAAAAAACTCCCCGAATTAAATATTTTTAGGATATATTTTTCAGAACCGTTATTTATTTGCTCAAGGGAGTTGTCCAATGCAAAATCGAATTGCTTTATTATCAGCTCCGGCTCGACGGGCTCGATATTCGCATCTTCAATATATCCACACATCGAGCATCCCCCGTGTTTAAGAGCCCAAGAACACCCTCTCGTCCTGAGGATGATGGTTAGCGCCTTTCCTTTTCCATTCATTAAGCGGTCTTCCTTAATCCAATAAGTAACAGGCTTCTTCAGTTTCTCTGGGGGATAGGGCCTTTTATGCTTTAAGGATTTTTGTCGGGAAAACTTAATTTCTTCCTCTAACATATCGCTCAAGTGTGTTTTGTTATTTGGTTTCATATAGTTTCACCACCCTCCCGGAAGTAGAATTTTGAATAAAATGGGGGGATACAATCATCTCTCCCATCGCAATTACATTTTCTTTATCCTTATCGAAAATGCATACATTTTGATCCGGCAACAGCTGAGGGGCGTAATCCTTGATCCCCGGCCGGAAGAGGGTATTTCCTCTAATAGATGTCCCATCAAAAATAATATAGTTGGAAAAGTCGTCATCGAAAGCAATCGTTTCGGCACCTCTTATGGTTAAACGTAGTTTTCCCGTAGAATATCTGAAAATACCCAGGTTTTCATTTGTCGTCTCTTTAAAAAACCTCATTTTCGTATTAAACCTATTTTCTTTATAATAAACACCTTGGCTCACCAATTTTTCTCCGAACCCAGCCCCGTATTGGTAATCAATTATTTTGGAGAGTTTTCGAATCCACGTTTTAGTGAGATTGTTGTTTTTCGGGAGCGGTTTTAAAGGTTTATATTCGTTCTTATGGCCGTCAATTAATGCACTCAAACTATCCAATGAATCGTTCGATGTTGCGTGTTGACTAATTTCTGAAAAATAGAAATCATGGGCTAATTCTGATTCTGCAGATTTTACGATTTCCCGATACCCTCCTTCGAGATGGCATATAATAGGTATGTTTGAATCATATTTTTTCAATAATGCAACTAACATATCGGAGGCAATTTTAATTTCCTCCGCGCTCCAATATCCGGTTACGGAAATATCGTAGCAATTTACCGGATACACATCCTCCAATTGCCGAGGGATAGCCCCAAGGGGTGATGTAAGGATAATCTCTTGAAATGTGGGAAATTCCGAAAAGGTTCTAATTGCCTTGTAAAACTGTTGGTGGGAGCGCGATTGAGAATAGGGTTTCTTGGCAGAGCAGGGTAGAAGTAGGATGAGGCGGGTCCAATGTTCTGGTTCGAATCTTTCGCCTGCATTAGTCCTAAAGTATTTGAAGTCTGGCCTATGAAAGGAGGAGGGGGCGATACTTTGTACCGTCTTATTTTTCTGAGTTAATTGGGAGTAGAATTTAATCGTATTAAAATAATTTCTGTCCAAGAGTTTTAGAAGTGACGTAAAATTTAAATCATTGAGGGCTGCTTTTTCGATGAATGTTCTAACATCTTCGGAATGGAGATATTGAGCGGTCTTGTTCATATAGTTTTTTGCGGTAATAAGGTTATGATAACTTAGAAGAGTCATTTTTTCCGAAGAATATTTTTCTTGGAGGAGATTATTCAACCGACCTCTGCATGCTAAGCAATTACAGGGAAGATATTTAATTTTATAGGTTGGTAAAAGCGTTTCAACCGCATCGTAAAAGTTTTCCGCTGCTAAATAGGGCAAATAAGAAATATTGATTAAATCAAACCCAAGGTATATTAATAGAGGGAACATTTTCGATGTTATCCTCCCAGACGCCATTAAGACAAGATTATTGTCTAATTTTCTCTTAACCCTTACAATAAGGTCAATGATATTTCGATAATAGCTTATATTATTGAATAGGTCGATAAAATTTAAGAGTTTAACGTTTTTATGCTTCTCAATAAGGGAGATAAATAATTCAAAAAGCCCATAATATTCAAATATCTTGACAGAGAGTCCGAAATTAATTTGGGAGTTCTCCCCCAGAAATGAATCTATTTTCTTCAAGTGATATTGAATTTCTTCCTTCGCAAATTCTATATTTATCGTGGTGGTGGGAATATTGAAAGGTATGATTGGAATAATATTGTTGGCGCGTATAATTTCCTTTTTTTCATTGAAGATTTGGGTAAACTTATGAAATGACCCGTAGTGAGTATATACGAAACCAGACCCTTGAAATGATTCATTTACGACTTGACTTTTCAAATAATCAATTTCGGAAATCAAAAAGATTTTATGATCTCCAAAGGAATCTATAAAGTCAAAGTCTTCCATCAGCGTTTTATTGAAGGGAATCACGAGGGTAGGAGTTTTAATAGGTTTTTGAGTTCCTAGGAGATTAATTCGACCAATTCGCGAAAAACCTGTTCGATTTTTTAAGAGTTCAAAAAAGAAATCCATGCTTAGAGTGATTATCCTTTAAAATTATTAGCAATTTAGCAAATAGCATTTGAAATAATGTGAGATGATTTTAATCTTTTTATATTTTTAGGGAAGTGCGGTTGAAGTGAAGGGGAGTCGCTCATCCAAGATAAAATTAGTGAATGTATCCTCAATCTCCCCCGTATCATACAGTTTTTTTATAAAGTCGGCATAATCTTTAATTTCCATTACCCTAACGATTGCTAAAATTCCAAATTGCTCCCCTATCCGATATAAGTGGGTGATTTCGTCCCTTTCGACCAATTTAGAGGCTAATATATCATAATTGGAGGGGTTTTTAGGCCTAATGCGTATTATAAATTTTCCGTGAAAGCCCAACTTCTGGGGACAATACTGTACCGTATAATTTAGAATAATACCCGAATCTTCCATTCTTTTTATTCTGTTATATGTCGTTGATTGAGATATGTTAATCGAGTAATGAGTTTTTAATAATCGAGTAACATCATAAGTGGAAAGCAACTTATCCTTTTGTCGCGATTGGAGGAGCTCTGAAATGGCTAGATCTTCCTTGTCTGGCTCATAATCCTTCAGACCCACTTTGGGAAGCTTAATACCATTTATTTTATATGTTTTAAGAGTTTCGATGAATTGGTATTTTTTAAAGTAGGAATCCGCCATAATATGGTCAACTTGCTGAAGAGTTTCGGTAAATTCTTCTTGATTTTTAAAAATAAATAACCCGATGAGCGAAAACTCGCCGAGGATCCCATCGAGCATCTTAAGTTGCGGGAGTTCTAATAGATTTTCAACCAATGAGGGCTCTTGGGGGTTGGTTTTGATTTCCATAAAGACATGGTCTTGGTTAGGACGGGGATTGGTATTGATTGTGTGATGGTTAATTATTTTTTCCTCTCTCAATTTATCTATATAGTTCATGATGGTCTGCCTTGAAACTGTTAGGTCCTTTGAAATTTGTGAAATACTAGGCTTTGAATTGCTAGTCAATCCTTTCACTAACTTTCTTATTGTAGATAAATTTATCGAATTCATGAGAGGTAATAAAAATTAATATATTAATTATTTGTTAATTAAAGTATTGATTATATTAACATTTGATTAAGATTAAATTTAAGTATTTTAATTAAATTTAGTTATTACTATTTGAACTAGAAAAAATAAAAAAATATGTGATAATAATGGTAAACTACAAAGTTGCCGATGAAAGTTTAGCGCCTAAGGGAGAGGAATCTCTCTATATAGCAGAAAATAAGATGCCGGTGACCGCTGAGGTAATTCGAAACCGGTTCAGAAAGGAAAAACCGCTAGAAGGGATTACTGTTGCTGGGTGCCTTCATGTTACGAAAGAAACAGGAAACTTAGCAATTACCCTAAAAGAAGGGGGTGCGGAAGTATACTTATGTGGAAGCAATCCCCTCTCCACCCAAGATGATGTGGCTGCCGCTTTAACCAAGAAGGGAATTAATGTATTTGCATGGCATGGAAACACGACGGAAGAGTTTTATTGGTGCATTAGGCAGTGTTTAGATGGTAAACCAAATATATTGATTGATGATGGCGGAGATATGATTGTGACTGCCCATAAAGAATACCCCGAGTTAATTTCGGGAGGGTTGGTGTACGGGTGCCAGGAAGAAACGACTACGGGTGTGAAACGCTTTATTGCAATGGATAGAAATGACGTATTAGATGTACCGCTCTTCCCCGTGAATGATGCCCGTTGCAAAAACCAATTCGATAATGAACTGGGAACGGGGCAAGGCATTGTTTCCGCAATTTATGGGATGCACATCCTATTTGCCGGGAGAAATGTCGTTATCGGAGGGTTCGGCCATTGCAGCTCTGGAATGGCATTACGGGCAAGCGGATTAGGTGCAAATGTAATAGTAACCGAAGTTGATCCCATCAAGGCTTTGAAAGCAAGATTTACCGGGTATCGAGTAATGCCTATAGAGAGGGCACTACCGGACGCAGATGTAATTCTTACCGCAACAGGCTGCAAGCATGTCATCTCGCCCGATCCTGAAGTCTTTGAGACAATTAAAGACGGCGCAATACTCGGCAACCTCGGACATTTTGACATAGAAATACCCACCAAAGAGCTATATGAATATGCCGAAAAGATCAATCCCGTTCGGGAAAATGTAGAAGAATTGGTATTCCCCTCTGGAAAGCGGATCTATTTGCTTGCTAAAGGGCGCTTGGCAAATTTAGTGCTCTCCGAAGGCCACCCCAGCGAAGTTATGGATATGTCTTTCGCCCTCCAATCGCTAATGTCTGAATATATCGTCAAAAACAAGGATTCTTTGAAACCGGGCATGATTGACGTTCCAAAAGAAATCGATGATAAAGTAGGGTACTTAAAATTAAAGGCCATGGGAATCGAAATCGATGAATTAACGGAAGAACAATATAATTATATCCATGGATTTGAAGAAGGAACCTAATAGTTTATATCTGAAATCTAATTTCTTTTTTGTAATTTTTTAACTTTATCTCTCCTATATAATTTCTATCTTTTTACCATTTGTAATGCGAGAAGGCATACACCTTTAGATGTATGATGAGTTGCATAAATCTTAAACCATTACTTGACAATGATTTAAATTTTAATTAACGAGATAACCTTTAATTGCTTCTTTTAAGGGTAGAGCACATCATTTACCTTTATATCCTTTGAATAGATCTCTCTGGCAAGTTCCCTTAAGCCTTTTATTCCAATTGGTTCTTCTTTTAATCGATTTGACTCCCAAACCTTAATTTGCTGAAACTCTTGATGAATCGCCCTCAGATATTTTTGCTGAGTTTTACGCATGCTCTCACAAAAATCGCAGTTCTCGGCAGCATCCTCGGGAATAAGCATATTCACATGCACTCCTTCCAAAGAGATGTATTTTTTCGTTAAATCCCTCGCTCTTTTAATCTCCTCAAAACTGGGCTTTTCTGCAATGGAAACTAAGCGAAGGGAGCCAATTTCCTCGATGAGCTGCGTGATTCTCTCTCCCCGCTGCTCCAGTTCTTGGAACATTTCAACCAATTCTTCTGTTAAATCCATATGGGACTTTGTATCTCCGAACGGGTTAAAAACTTTTTTAAACATTTTCGAGATGTTTTTTACCGCGCCCTTAATTGAATTATAAAATTCCAGAGAATATTTTAAAGTTACTTTAACTTGATCCTCGGGGATCTCGAACAGTGCAATCATATTGCCTGTTGGGGGAAAATCGGCTACTATAATATCAAATTGTATTTCTTGGGTTAAATCTTCAGCGTCTAAAATTTTTTGGAAAAAAATAGCGTTTTTTAAAGCCAAGGGGATTGAATCTGCTGTGAATGTAGTGTCGATAAATTCGTCGATTTGCGGAATTAAGCCCACAATAGGCATCTTTTTCATCAAGGCCTTCATTTTACTCAATAATTTAGCGGTGTATTCCTCGGCATACACATTGGGGTCGGGTTCGATCCCCCAAAGATTTTCCTTTAATTGGGTCAAGTTATTGCCGATCTCTATAGCAAATAAGTCAGAGAGATTGTGGGCCATATCGAATGAGATCACCAAAATCCTCTTTTCTGGAAGTTGTTCGGAAAGCAATAGCGCTGTGGCAGCGCTGATTGATGACTTTCCAACGCCGCCTTTACCGCCGAGTACGATTATTCTATCCATATTTTTACAATTATTCCTTTATTTTATTATAGTCTATATCTAAGAGAATGGTTAAAATAAGGAATATTTGAATAAAAAAGTGATTATATCATTAATAATATTAAAATTATATATTTTTTTATGATGTTCGGATTTGTCCAGATTTTTGGCAACTATCGTTTACCCCTTTTAACATCTATACATATTTTTTTAAAAACCTAAAACCAAAAAAAATAAATTTTAGCAAAACATTATTAACCTAGAGAAACATCTAACTAAAATTATTTTAGATGTATCGCATAAAAAGGAAAAAAATTTATAATGATTTGATAAAAGTTATTATTATCATCTTAAATAAATGAATAGCTATAAATATTGAAAAATTAAAACCTTATAAAATCATAAAAACTAATCAAGTAATATAGTAAGAGAGTAAAGATCTCATATCAAATATTAGGGAAGTGATTAAGATTACACATAATAAGAACGATTTTACTACAAAGTATTATATTGAAGCAGAATTTAATATAAAGGGGATTGTTGAGAAATCTGATATAGTTGGTGCCATTTTCGGACAATGGTGAAAAGGTCTCCTTTTCTCGTCTAAACAGAAGGACTTCTTTTAGATCTCGATCTACGTGAACTTCAGAAAAGTGGTCGCATCGGTAGGATTGAAGTAATTAATAAATCCGAAGAAGGTCTTTCGAAAGGCACCGTCAAGATTCCCAGTTCTTTAACACGGAAGGAAACAGCGCTTCTTGCAGCGACGATAGAAACTGTATCTCGAGTTGGCCCTTGTGAAGCCCAAGTTTCACTAGTGGAAATTCGAGATGTACGGGAAAAAAAGCGGAAGGAAATAATAGAGAGAGCTGCTGAATTGTTAAAGGAATGGGACCAGAAATCCTTGGATGCTAGTGAAATCGAAGAAAAGATCGACACCGATATTAAGTTAGGAGAGATTATAGCTTGGGGGCC
Organism: uncultured archaeon; assembly: GCA_964505645.1. Taxonomy (GTDB): domain Archaea; phylum Asgardarchaeota; class Lokiarchaeia; order Sigyniarchaeales; family SOKP01; genus TEKIR-8. The sequence goes on from CAZDJH010000044.1 coordinate 10,314, forward strand.
AGATAACTTACCGGCTGGTCCAGAAGTAGAATCTGCTGAACAGATAATTATCGTGGAAGGTCGTGCTGACGTGTTAAATCTCCTACGTATAGGGATAAAAAATACGGTGGCCGTTCAAGGGACAAGCGTCCCCAAATCCATAATCGACCTCGCGAAGGAAAAAACGGTAATTTGCTATTTAGATGGAGATAGGGGTGGAGATTTAATTCTTAAGGAATTAAAGCAGTTAATTGACATCAATTACATTGCGAGGGCCCCGAAGGGTTATGAAGTCGAGGAACTCACACGGAAGCAACTGGTAAAACAACTACAGAAAAAGAGGACTTTCAATGCGGAGGCGGTGGGAAAGATACAAATTGAGGCGAAAGAGGAAAAATATTCCCGCAAAGAAAAGGTTTTACTCAGGTTCCTCAAGAAATTAAACGTGAAAGAAACTCATACGATTATCGAAAAGATCAGACATCTGGAGACGGGGAATGCAGTAGGCTACAATAATCATTTAAATCAGTTGTTTGAGATGCATGTAAGTGAAATATACGAAAAGCTTAAGAACTACGAAAATACGAAATTCCTGATTATTGACGGAATTCTCACCGAACGGCTTTTAAAGTCGTTAATAGAAATGGATATTAAATTTATCGCATGCAAACATCGGGCAGAAGACTTAAAAGTTCCTAATGATATAACGGTGTTTTATATCTAATCTCTTTTTATTTTTTTTTTATTCCTTAAATAGATCTATTTAATCTGAAGACCTTATTATTTCATAATTAGTTAAAACATACTGTAGTCCCTGCGCACCTTGACTGATTGCTCCATTTTGATCAATAATTGGGTTGGGAATCAATTTCATTTTTTTAAGCGTACCTTTAACATTCATTTGTGTATCTAATATTTCCTCGGACCATTCTGGCAGTTTCTTTATGTAAATAACCGCTTTTTCTTCGGTAAGTAAGACAGCATACCCTTTTGCGTTTTTGGCTGTCCCCTTTATGGTAAGTACTTCTTCTAGATGGTTTTCAAGCCCGGAGTGTTTCATTTTTTAATATCCCTTGATAATTCATCTTGTTTTTTTATTTTAATCGAAATTGGTATTTTTAAGGAATTTGATGCAATGCAATGGCCTTTGAATTCTTTAAAGCATTTTTCTTTCAGCACCTCGGAACCCTTCACGTTGCACTCTATCTCACAGATTATTTCCTTTAACCGCAAGTAGTTTTGGGGCCCCATATGTTTAAGGATTCCATCAATGCATAAGGTTAAATCTTCGATTTCAAGATTATGTTTTCGGAGACAGAACGAGAGAGTTGAGCCTAAACACCCACCAATTCCAATAAGTAAGTACTCAACGGGACTGGGGCCAAGATTAGTACCATGAAATGAGATGGGCTCGTCCATTTCGATATCTGAAAACGTTCTAGCTCTCGCTTTAAAGTGCTGATCCTCGCATAGGGAGATATGGACTTTCATATAATTTTTTTGTACAATAATTAGAATTCAAAAATTTAAAAATGTTAGGTAGTAATTAAATAAAAGTTAGAGAAAATAAAACGGATCCAAAAAATTAACCCGAAACGAGGCTCTGTATGGTCACGGTCGAGATCAACTGGATTACATAACTGATTGCGCCTAAAAGAAGGAATCCAACGGCAACAATCATCATAGTTCTCTTATATATCGTCCAATCGGGTTTATTAGCTACTTTTAGGACTCTTTTCATGCTTGTGAGGAGATCCATTGATCTCTCATATAAAGTTTTTTCATCGCGCTTTTTGGTCCTATATTTATCATATTTCGGATAAGACATTTTTTTCGTTTAACTTTACTTAATTATGAAATATTATATTATAATAAAGTGCGATTGTTTTTTATTATTACCTTTTAATAAAAAAAACACCTTGTATTGTATAAACCTCCATATTTCATACTTAATCGGTATTAAGAAGGTTGGAAAGAAAGAAATCCTTATTAAATGGTTTTAAATCGTCATATTGCTGACCTGTCCCCACAAAGATAATTGGTTTTTGAGTTTCACGGATGATAGAAAGGGCTGCCCCCCCTTTAGCATCAGCATCTAATTTTGTAAGAATAGACGCATCGATACCTACTGCTTTATTAAACTCCTTAGCTTGATAAAGCGCATCATTCCCCGCTAAAGAATCACCTATAAAAAGGCGGAGATCAGGCTGCGCAATTCGACCAATTTTCTCAATTTCCCTCATCAAGTTCTTATCATTTACTTGCCTGCCGCTACTATCCACCAATACGACTTCAATTCCCTTCGCTTTAGCATGATCGATGGCATCGTAGGCAACACTTGCGGGGTCCGACTTATACTGGTTTTTAATTACTCTGACTCCAACCTTTTCCATATGATACGATAATTGCTCAATTGCCCCCGCCCTAAAGGTATCCGAAGCTGCAGCCACCACGGAAAACCCATTATCCTTCAGAAGTTTGGCCATTTTTGCCATTGTCGTGGTTTTTCCCGTTCCGTTTACCCCTAAAAATAGGATTACATAAGGCAATTCGCTTTCCTTCTTTTTCTGCCTAATCTCGTCCAGTAAATCAACATTTTCCTCGGGGGTTAAAATTTCGGTGATTACCTCCTCTAATGTATCTTCCAAGAGATTTCCTGTAGAAGATAAACGCCCAATTTGTTCTCCTTTATATCTCTCGATGATATTTTCACAAATTTGGTCTGCGGTATCCATTGCTACATCATTACTTAAAAGAAGTAAATTCAAATCCTTAATAGCATCTTCCAGCTTCTCTTCCGTGAGTGTTTTATTAATAAACGTAGAAAACGCATTCTTAAGCTTATCTAACATAGGTTTACTTAGGGTTAAATTAGTGTTTCTTTAAATTAATAAGTGAAATATAAAAAGTTAATAATAGTTAATCAAAAAATAAGGCCTACATTTGAGGTGGCTGTTCCATACCCCTCTGAAACACTTGAGATATATACTGGAGTCGGCTTTCGATTTGCTGTACTTGTGTGTTCAAAAAGCTTACCTGCTCTCGATGCTGGCTCATAAGTTTATCAATAAATTCTATGGAGCTCTCGATATTTTTTTCGACAACGGTATCATCTGCCACCGACAATAAAACTTTCTCAGGTTCTTTTATATCTGCCTTGAGGTAAATTAGCCCCCCAACGGGAAGAAGGATCTCTTCGCCCACCTCTAACTGATCCAGATTTTTTATTGTCTTCTTAGTTACCGATAAGTTGTTCAAAGATGCGTCCATTAGATCGAGATTTTGTTCATACATTTGCTTGCTTTCCCGTAAATAATTAAATTCCCTTGCCAAAGCCTGAAGTTGAGCTTGTCCGTCTTGGTTTTCCATTTTAAATTCTCTCTTTATACGCTTGCTTATTTATTGTTTTTTATTAATATTATTCTTTCGTAGGAGGCGAACTTAAGGTCTTTATCAAAAAATCATTACATTCATCAGGGCTGATTTCCGTCACTTCATGGATGTTGATTTGCCTCCGCAACACCCCAATCGAGGTAATCTGTGAAAGAGCCTTTTCAATCGCGTCCTCTTCCTTTAGGGCTCGTTTCTCCTTTCGAAATAGATACTCCCGGTGCCCTTTTCTGTAAGATCCAACGATTCTATAAATTTTAATTTCAGACATGATTTATACTCGAATAATATAGTCAATTTTCTAAATTCTATAATTAATTGAAAATTATTAACTTTTCCTTTTTAAAACAAAAGCGTTAAGAAGAAGACCATGTGGTCTTTGATTTAAGTTCTGTTCTTATTTAAATTTCATTCCTCTTGTAAACCCTTGCTTTGCAAAACCGAAATATTATACACAAACCTAACTGAATTTGATATATATTTTTTTCCAAATATTTTGGTAATAATCTATAATAACTCACTAAGCATTTCATTATTATATTTGATGTGTTTTCCAATCTCTTTAACTCTCTCCTTTGGTTTCTTAAGCTCGTTAAGGATTTCAATCTTTCCTTTGGTTTCTTAAGCTCGTTAAGGATTTCAATCTTTCCTTTGGTTTCTTAAGCTCGTTAAGGATTTTAATCTCTCCTTTGGTTTCTTAAGCTCGTTAAGGATTTCAATCACTCCTTCTTTTTCACTTTTCCCTTCTTAATCCTGTTCTGGTTCTTTATTCATAAAATCCTCAAAATAACTTCAATAAATCATAATAATCCAATATATTTTTAAGATCTAAGTATTAATTATAATTGTTAGAATCTGAATTTACATAAAAAAATTGAGAATATTAAATTATAGATCAAGATTTGAAAATAAAATTCTAAGTTGTAGGTGATTTAAATTACTCAAGTCTTCAATAATAATACCATTATCAAGGATCCGTTTGTAGAGATGCTTTCCCTTAGCTTGGAGAGAAGCATTCCCCCATATACATTTGAAAATATCTTTATTTTTATATTCAATTACTTTCAAGAAATAGAAGAAAATAGAACGGTTGATCATGTATCAGATTTATTCTCTAAAATTAAAGATAAATATTCCTCAGAATTAGATACCCTTTCTGAAGGGGATTTAGATTCATTACAGACCACAATCATGGTAAATATCAATAATTTTATTGATAAAAACAATTCCAAGATCAATGAATTAGCAAAAAATCCCAAAACAGAAAAGATCCTCCCTTATTGGATTTATAATTTAAGTATCACCATTGACCTCCTTTCAAAAGCGTTGGAAAGGGATTTTAGATATATTTCACACCTGAAGAGAGTATCTAAAAGATTTAACAAAGCAAAAGGTGAGCAGTTTGAAAATATAATATTTGCTGCCTTTTTGGTTTTTTACAGAATTCTTGAGCAAAATTATCTTTTAATGGAAACCCATCATTTTGATTTAGATCGCCAAATTGATTTATTAATAGATGATGTGGTTTATTTAAAAAATATTTATAGAATGAATCATTAGATTTAAGAGTTTATATG